>QIAJ01000036.1:0-15320 GCA_003225495.1 Acidobacteriota bacterium | reverse complement strand
GACCTATACACAGTACACCATCGAAGGCTTTGCTCATACCTTCACCGGCTGGTCCTATCCTCCGAAGCCCGGCCAGAGTGCAAAGTTCTACTCTGACCGTTATTACAGCGGCCCCATGCTTCCCTTCGACACTCACCATGACAAGGGGGCGAAGCTGCTTCTCAACGGCGTCACGATTCCCGCGGGCGGCACCGCCCAGGCCGACCTCGATTCCGCGCTCGCGAACATCTTCGGCCATCCCAACGTCGGTCCGTTCATCTCGAAGCAGCTCATTCAAAAACTGGTAATGAGCAATCCCAGCCCGGACTATGTTTCGCGCGTTACTCAGATTTTCAATGACAACGGCAGCGGGGTCCGCGGCGATCTCAAGGCAGTCATCACAGCGATCGTTCTCGATCCCGAGGCTCGCCGCGGAGACGACGCATCACAAGTGCAATCCGCCGACGGACATTTGAAAGAGCCGCTGCTGCATATGCTCAGCATGATACGAGCCCTCAATACCATCACTGACGGCGACAACCTGATGTATTACGCCGGCGACATGAAACAGGAACCGTTCAACGCAACCACGGTATTTAACTTCTATCCCCCCAACTATGTGATCCCCGGCACGCAGTTACTCGGTCCGGAGTTCAAAATCCTGAACACCAGCACTACTATCTCGCGAATCAATTTCCTGAACGACTTGGTGTACGGCAGCGTCGGCACAAACACTAAGACGGATATCACCGCGTACGTTTCAGCTGCTGCTGACGTAAACAAACTGCTCGACATGGTCTCCAGCGTGATGCTGCATGGCAAGATGTCCGACAGCATGCGCAGTACGCTTGTCGGGACCTTGTCATCGATCTCAGACACGAAACGCCGCGCGAAAGCGGCTCTTTACCTGGTGGGCGGTTCGTCCCAGGCGCAGGTTCAACACTAATGCCATCGGCACCCGGAGGAACGATGTCCCGAAAAATGTCACGACGCGATTTTCTGCACAGGAGCTGCTGCACCGCCGCGGCCGGAGTGGCCGCTGCCAGCTTCAGCCGCCTCGGACTCATCAATGCCATGGCGCAGAGCAGCCAGGACTACAAAGCTCTAGTTTGTATTTTTCTGTTCGGTGGCAACGATGCCAACAATCTGATCGTGCCTCTTAACAGTGCCGACTATACGAACTACGCCAAAATTCGCGCAGGACTGGCCCTGGCGCAGGGAAATCTGCTGCCCGTTACGCCGGCCTCGGTCGGTTTGCCTTTCGGATTCCACCCCAGACTCGGTGAAGTGCAGACGATGTTCAAGCAAGGGCAGTTAGCACTGCTGGCCAACGTCGGTACGCTAATCCGTCCTACCACACGCGATCAATATCAGAAAAGACAAGTCGCGGTTCCCGACAATCTATACTCTCACTCCGACCAGCAGCAACAGATGCAAACCGCAACTCTGGATAAGTTTGCCGAAGTCGGATGGGGTGGCCGTTTAGCCGACAAAATTCAATCGCAATTCGGCGGCAATTTCCCGGTTGTAATCTCGCTCGCTGGGAGCAACGTGTTCGCGGAAGGGCTGGTGGTGAGGCCGATTGAATCGAGCGGCGATCCCACGCGCCTGCTCTCGGGGTTCAACGGCTCGAGCGAAGATAATGCGCGCATGGCAGCTCTTCAGAATCTGCTCACGTTTGAGACGGGGCTCTCTCTGATCCAGTCGTCGAGTACAACCACGTCAAACGCCGTACAGGATAGTCAGACTCTCGCGACCGCGCTCGCGCAGGGTGGTTCGCTATCGACTGCATTTCCATCTACAAATCTGGGAAGCCAGCTGAAGCAGGTGGCACGGATTATTCAGGTGCGGTCGGCGCTGGGATTGTCGCGCCAAATATTCTTTGTGTCCATCGACGGCTTCGACACGCACGAAGGGCAACTGGCGCAGCAGGACAGTCTCTTCCAAAACCTCAGCCAGTCTATGAACGCGTTCTACCAGGCAACCATTGAGCTCGGCATCGCGCCACAGGTCACGACATTTACCATGTCCGATTTCAGCCGCACTTTCCAGCCGGACAGCACGGCTGGCACTGACCACGCTTGGGGAAGCCATCATCTGATCGCGGGCGGGGCCGTGGCGGGTGGAGATTTTTACGGTACATTCCCGACGCAGGTTTTGAGCGGACCCGACGACGCGACAGACGAAGGACGTTGGATCCCGACCACTTCTCTCGATCAGTATGGCGCGACACTCGCGCAGTGGTTTGGAGTGTCCGCGGGGGACTTGCCTTCGATCTTCCCCAATCTTCCTAACTTCGCCAATCCAACGCTCAACTTCGTAGGCGCGGGGGCCCACTCCAGAAGGTCGCGAACATGACTTTGATAAGGCCGGAGTTTATTGAGGAGGTTTCTTCTTTTTCCCGAACAGCCCCGTGATCGCGCCGAGAGGGTTATTCTGATCGCCAGTTTGCTTGCCCATGAAGCCTTTCAGTTGCCCGCCCACAATGCCTTTCACATCCGGCACGAAGACGGGGTTGGAAGTTGTCCCCTGAATCGTGAATGGAACCTCGCCGCTTCCCTTGCCGCCGAGACCAGCAATTTGTGTGAGACCGGTTACGGCTCCGCCGCTAAGATTTGCCGTCATCTTGAAATTAAGGGCTCCGTTTGGACTAACCGTTCCGGCTCCTGCAACAGTGCCGAGAGCGGGAATGATCAAGCTGATTTTTTCAAGGCGCGTTCCATCCGGCGCGACGCGTACGTCTGAGCTGAGGTTCTGAATGCTGGTGTTGTTGCCAGTCTTTTGACCGGAAAGCGCTGAGATGGCCGACATCTTGGAGGCCAGGTTGTACCCGGCAAGTTCCGAGTTGTTCAATTTCACGTCGCCAGTGCTCACCAGTTTGTCGAGCGGGCCGGCCGAATCAACATTGAGCGAAAGTACCCCACCTTTGAGTTGCGAACCGGGAGGAAGAACAACTCCGACGGCGGGAAGTACAGCCTGTAATTCATCCACAGGCATATTCTGGCCGCTGAGTTTGGTATGAATTGAGGTTGTTTCGCCGCGAGTCTCGTACGTGCCAGTCAACTTGGCGAGAGCCTTGCCCATCGCAATCTCGCCTTGCACGATCCGTCCGGACTGCGCGACCAGATCATGCTCTACAGAATACTTGATCTCGATCGGGCGTCCCGAGGGCGCGCCCTTGGGCGTCAATTTCAGAGAAGTAAGCTTCAACGTGCCATTGGTCTTGGCGATGCGGCCGTCGGACGTAATCGAGCCATCGAAGTCTGCCAATCCACTGATGCCCGCGCCCGGATCGACCATCGCTGACTGCGCAAGATCGAGCTTGTCAATTTTCAGCTTCGCCTGCAAGGGCGAGAGCGAGACGTCTTGCGTATTTAGCGGGCCAAGTTTTCCATCGATTTTCAGGCTGCCACCGCCGGGTAAACGCATTGATCCTGTCACCGGAAATGCGCTGTTCAGCGTGAAGCTTTTCATCGAGATGTCAACCTTGTCATACACAATCGGCTTACGTTTGGCGGGAATCGATCCGAAGGAAATCTTGCCGTCCGTTAATTCGAGCTTACCGATATTCAGGTTGTTGGTACCTGACGATTTTTCAGGCGTATTCTTTGCGCCGGGGTTCCCAAGGGAAGAAAAATTCCAAACGCCGGACTGGTTGCGAAGAAGCGCAATTTCCGGTTGGTCGATGACGATCTCGGTCACGTTCAGTTGTTTGCTGAAGATCAGCGGCATCATTTCGACGCCTACCTTGAGCGACCTAGCTGTAATAAATGGAGCGCTACTGAACTTGGGATCGTCCGCGATCGACAACTGATCTGCGCGTACTCCGCCCGAAAGCAAACTCAGGCTCAGGTTGCCGACCGTTACAGGACGTCCGAGGCCTTCGCTGAGTTTGGACTCAATCTGCGGTCGGAAACTATTTACATTGATCAGAAACGGGAGCGCGACAGCGGCCACAAGCAGCACTGCCACCACAATGCCAATGATCTTCAGGGCGATTTTCACGGCGACTTCCTCCTGGGACGGGATGGGCCGGACGCGGCGTGGAAGGTGAACCTTCGTCAGTTTATCAGAATCTATGCCATTGTAAGATAAGCGCCGAGGACGACATTGAAACCACAGATGGCGGCTTCTGACTTTTACCCTACGGTGCAGAACGAAGTGGCCCGCATCGCCGCATCGGCGGAAGTGCGCTCCGCCGGCGAGTGGTTTCGTTTGCAGGAATCGCGCTTTGCCGAGTTTCAGCTCGATGCAGCGCGCATTGCCGCGCCACCGTTTGGGGAAGGCCCGCGTGCCGCGTGGTTAGCTGAGCGTTTCCGCGAAATTGGCCTCACGGAAGTTGAAACCGACAAGATCGGCAATGTTTTTGGTATCCATCCCGGATACGGCAATCGTTACGTTGCGCTTAGCGCTCACATCGACACCGTGTTTCCGGCGACCACGCCATTGAATGTCCGCCAACAGGGAACCCGGTTGTATGGGCCGGGGGTTTCCGACAACGGCGCTGGCATTGCAGCGATGCTGGCCGTCGCCGAAGTCTTGCAGAGGGCGAATATTTCCCATGCGCTTCCTTTCGTTTTCATTGGCAATGTGGGTGAAGAAGGAGAAGGCGATCTGCGCGGCATGCGCCACGTGTTCGCAACCCCGCGGTGGAAGAACGCGATCGCTTACAACATCGTCGTCGATGGAGCGGGCTCGGACACGGTGGTCGCCGAAGCGCTCGGGAGTCGCCGCTTCGAAGTGATCGTACGCGGCCCCGGCGGACATTCCTGGAGCGACTTCGGAACGCCAAATCCCATTATTGTTCTATCGCGGACGATTGACTCATTCAGTGTGACCCCAGTCCCCGGTTCGCCAAAGACCACGTTCAATGTCGGAGTGATTCGCGGCGGAACGTCGGTGAATTCGATTCCCGAGTCGGCGAGCATGCGAGTGGATCTGCGCTCGACATCGATGACCGAAATTGACAGGCTCGAACGGGCTCTCCGCACCGCGCTGGAGAGCGCTGTGGAGGCCGCGAATCACGCGGCAGCAGCGCAGACCACTCGCAAGCCGCACACGGTTCAGAGCGAGATAGTCGAGATCGGAAACCGCCCGGCGGGCGAACTGTCGCAGGACGCGCGCGTCCTCAAAGTCATTCGCGCGGTCGACGCGCATCTGGGGAACACTGCGCAGGTACAGCGCGCGTCCACCGATGCGAACATCCCGCTATCGCTCGGGCGCGAGGCCATTGCGATTGGAGGGGGTGGATCAGGGGGCGGCGCACACACGTTGCAAGAATGGTTCGACCGCAATGGAAGGGACCTCGGCCTGAAGCGCATTCTGCTTACAATGCTCGCACTGGCCGGAATTGGAGAATAATGCGAACCGCACTGATCCTGGTACTAATAATGACGGTGAGGGTGTCGGCGCAAAACCCGCCTGAGAAGCCCAAGGCCGACATCATCTTCACTCACGGCAACGTCTACACCGGAGCCGTGGACCCGACCTCCATGGTCGCAGGAAAACGCGCCGAAGCCGTTGCCGTGCGCGGCGATCGTATTCTTCTGGTCGGTACTCGCGATGAGGTTTTGAAAACCAAGGGTCCCGATACCAAGATGATCGACCTCGGCGGCCACTTCGTGATGCCCGGCTTTAACGATGCTCACATGCATATTGCGAATGCGGGGCAAGAGAAGTTAAGCGTTAACCTGGCGGGCGTGAAGACGCTGGACGAATTCCGCGAGCGCATCCGCGCTCGAGTTGAAGCCGCTCGTCCTGGTGAATGGATTATCGGCGGGGGTTGGGACGAAACGCTTTGGCCGGTGAAGGTCGTTCCCACGCGGTGGGATCTGGATGAAGTCAGCTCCGGTCATCCCGTGTACGTGGACCGTGTGGATGGGCATATCGGCGTGGCGAATACGCGCGCGCTCCAACTCGCGAGCATCACCGTAGCTAGCCGGGAACCTGCGGGTGGAAAGATCGATCGCGACGAAGCGGGCACTCCCAACGGAATCTTGCGGGAAACGGCGCGGGATGCCATCCGTGCCGTCATTCCGAAGCTGACGCAGGATCAACGCCGGCAGGCCATTGAAGCCGCCCTGTCAGATCTCGCCAGGCACGGGATCACATCCGCGCAGGACAACTCTAGCTGGGAAGATTTTCAGATCTACGAGGAGATGGAAAAAGAAGGGAAGCTGACCGCGCGAATTTCCGAGTGGCTGCCCTTCGACGATTCCGTCGACAGCCTGAATCGCAAGCGAAGTTCTCATCCTGCTTCCGATGACATGCTGCATACCGGAATGCTGAAGGGATTCATGGATGGCTCCCTGGGGTCGAAAACAGCGGCTTTGATGGAGCCTTACAGCGACGATCCAAAGAATTCAGGCCTGCCGCAATATGAAGCGGACAAATTGAATGCGATGGCGAAGGAACGAGTGCTCGCCGGATACCAGCTCGGCTTTCACGCCATCGGAGACAAAGGGGCAGCCCTCGCTCTTGATGCCTTTGCGGAGGCGCAGAAGGCTGCAAAGGAAGGCAATATTAAAGGCGCCGGCGGCGGGAGCGATTATAGGCTGCGCATCGAGCACGCCCAGGTGACATCGCCACAACAGATTCTCCGGTTCAAGGAATTGAAGGTGATCGCCTCGATGCAGCCCAGCCACCTGCTCACTGACATGAACTGGGCCGAGTCGCGCCTCGGGCCGGCCCGGGCTGCGCATTCTTATGCCTGGGCGGAATTTCTGAGGCGTGGAGTGGTGCTGGCCTTCGGAACCGATTATCCGGTAGAGCCGGTCACGCCATTTCGAGGACTCTACGCGGCCGTTTCCCGTCAGAGCGAAAACGGGAAGAAGAGCTATTACCCGGAACAAAAGATCAGCATCGAACAAGCTATCACTGCGTATACGACGGGTTCGGCATTTGCTGAGTTTGCAGAAAAGCAAAAAGGCAAGCTGGAACCGGGCATGTTGGCCGATTTGATTGTGCTGGACCGGGACATCACATCGGTGCCGGTACCAAAAATTTTAGAGACGGAAGTTCTTCGCACGGTCGTCGGCGGCCGGACTGTATACGAAGCGACCGCGAAATAATTCAAGGGCAGAGAGACGCGACACCCCTGCCTCTGCTGCCAGATTTTTTAGAAGTTGAGTTTTCATGACGTGGAAGGAGCGGGAACGAGCGTTTTACTTGGGAGCCCCGCTGGCAATTGCCCCTGCGCTGGGTTTCCTGCCTGCCGTGATGTTTCTTGTGGTTGTTCCTCGAGTCGAGCATGCCAAACTGATCGCATTCCTCGTTTTGCCGGTCATGGGGTTGGTCAGTAGTTTTGGTCTATGGAAATTGGCGCTCGGCGCTGTACAAAAGCCATTTGGGATTCTTAACGTGCTCAGCTTCGGAGCGCTGTTCGTCCTGCTGATCATAGCCAGCTACACGGGGCTGTTTCTGGCCCTCATTACGGTTAAGATCTAGAGTTCTGGACGGTTAAGATCTAGAGTTCTGGGCGGACTCTGCGAGCGGCAATAGTTCTGTATTGTGACCCGTATCTATCAACGCAAAAGCGGTTTCATGCGTCTAATAGACGAAGCACCCTTTTCCAGAGGACAGTCTGCGCGAAGGTATAATTCATAAGGCACTTATTTTCAGGAGGAAAGCAATGGAATCGCGCGCAAGCGCCTTTTGGGTACGCTTCAAAGCCAACCGCTGGGCGTACACCTTCACGATCCTGGCGACCCTGACTGTCGGTATTTTAGTGGGAACGATTGTTTCGTCGGGAGTGAAGGGGAAGGAAGGGCAGAAGTCGTCGGATGCAACGCCGCTGACGATACCGTCTCCCCAGCAACTTTCCAATCAGTTTTCACAGATCTCGAAACAGCTTGAGCCGAGTGTGGTGAACATCAATACGGAGTCCACGATCAAGAGTCCGCAACAACGCCGGCGAGTCCGGCCTCCGCAGGGCGGGCAGGATGATCAGGGCGGCGGCGATGATGACCAGGGCGGCGGCTTCCAGGATTTCTTTGACCGCTTTTTCGGTGGTCAGGGCGGAGACGGCGGCAACATTCGTCAACGTTCTCTCGGTTCGGGTGTGATCGTCGATGCGAAGGGCTATATCGTCACCAACCGCCATGTAGTCGAGAAAGCGGACCGCATCCGCGTGAAGTTGCAGGATGAGCCACCTGCTACTCCGGGACATGACGCGAAAGTCATCGGCATGGATCAGGAAACTGATCTGGCAGTCATCAAGATTGAAACCGATCGGCCCTTGCCGGTCGCGAAGATGGGGAACTCCGACGGAATGGAAGTTGGAGATTGGGTCTTGGCAATCGGAAGCCCCTTCGGCCTGCAGGAAACTGTGACGGCCGGAATTGTTTCTGCGAAGGGCCGCAACATCGTTCCCAACCGCCAGTTCCAGTCATTCATTCAGACCGACGCTGCCATCAATCCGGGTAACTCAGGCGGCCCGCTCGTGAATATGGCCGGCGAAGTGATCGGCATCAACACTGCGATTCTCACCGAAACTAGTTCCTATGCGGGCGTGGGGTTCGCCATGCCATCGAACACGGTGGCGCAGGTCTATAACCAGTTGATCGGACCGGATCACCGCGTTTCGCGGGGCTCGGTTGGCATCGAGTTCGCGGCGCAGCCGAATCCGGCAATCGCTCGAATTTATGGTGCGGGAGTGACCGTGTCGAATGTCGTCGCGGGAAGTCCAGCTGAAACCGCAGGCCTAAAAATCGGTGACACCATTACATCCGTGGACGGCAAGGAACTCAAATCCGGCGACGAACTGGTGGCCGATATCGCCGCCCGCAAGCCAGGCTCGAAAGCTAAGATCAATTTCGTGCGCAATGGCAAGAAGCAGGAGACCACCGTCACGATTGCGGACCGCTCGAAGCTCTTTGCCTCCCGTCTGGGCGATGAAGAGGAAAATCAGGGTGCGGAAGAACCCAAGCCAAGCAAGACTGGACTCACGGTTCGCGCAATCACGCCGGACCTTGCCGACCGCCTGAACATCCCCGCAGGAAAGGGCGTGGTTGTGCAGGATGTTAAGCAGGGATCATTCGCCGAGGACGTCGGTCTAAACCGCGGCGACGTGATTCTGGAGGTCAATAAGCAGCCCGTGAATGGTCCTGATGACTTCACGAAAATAGAGTCATCGCTGAAGAGTGGGCAGGATATGGTGTTCCTCGTGCGTCCGCGCGGCTCGCGGGCCCAGGATGGAACCATCTTCCTGGCCGGCACACTTCCGTAACGGCAACAGACACCGGCGAGACTGGCGCTTATCCCCGCTTTCGGGGAACATAAAGGCTGCCGGTCTCGCCGGTTATTTTTACGGACACGGATAATGGGTCGTTCAATTAAAACTCGGAATTGCCTGCTGGTGGTACTGTGCAGCTCGGTGTGCTTTGCAGCACCCGCTGGCGCGACCACAACCCCTGCCAAGAAACCCGCTACTACATCGAGTACGGCCACGACCGCGAAGTCATCGAATCATAAAGGCAAACACTCCAAGAAGAGCAAGTCAAAGAGTTCGAAGAGCGGCGGACAGAAAGCCATTGACGCGGAACGCACCGAGCAGATCCAGGAAGCTCTGATTCGTGAGCATTACATGGAAGGAAAAGCGTCCGGAAAATGGGATGACGCAACGCAAGCCGCTCTGCGCCGTTTTCAGTCTGATCAGGGATGGCAATCCAAGACCGTTCCAGATTCGAGGGCGCTGATCAAACTGGGCCTTGGGCCTAGTCCGGATCGGCTGCTGAACCCGGAAAGCGCCATGACCACGGCGCCAGTTGCGTCCAATCCAAAAGCGACCAAACCGCATGCGCCGGATGCCTCGCCAGAAGCGAGTGCTCCCGAAGACAGCGTGCCTCAAAACTAAGTTCGCCGTCTCAGCGGCACTCCCGGCGTCCCATCCGCCGTCTCCGCACGACCACCGCTGATCAATTTCAACTTGCGATTGCGCCGCCCACCGGAATGCCGGCGCGACCTCTAGTCCAACACGGGACGCGGCGAGTAAGGGATCGGCTGTCCCGCCACTACCGCTGCTGGATTGCTTTCAACCAATGCATGCGCGTATTCCGTACCAACGATGCGGACGGCAATGTCGCGTCCCTGAGAGAGGATTGGCACGCGGCGCTTGGTGTCATGCGCGTCGGTCGCGAGAAAATGGACTGCCGAGCGATCAAGCAGCCAGCGCGCGACGATTTCAGGCCGTTCGCCCCAGAATCCTGTCAGCGCCGACGCCGTCACTTGCACGAGGCATCCTTGCTCCACCCACTCCAGAACGCGTTGCGGCGTCTGTTGCAGGATAGGGTTGCGCTCCGGGTGCGTGAGGATCGGCGTCAGTCCGCGATCACCGAGGCGCATGAAACAGTCCGCGATTTGAATGGGAACTCCGTAATTGCTGAGTTCGACCAGTAAATAGTTTGTCTCTCCAATGGTGTAGAGGTGGGGCTGTTCCAGGACGCGCTCCAGGTTTTCGTAGGAGAGATGAAAGTCGCATCCGAGAGTGAATTCGGGCGCCGCCCCTATGCGCCCGCGCAGTTGCGCAAGGACATCCCTCAGATACTCCCGATCATAGTTGTAGCGATTGTTCGCATGAGGCGTGGCCACCATGTGGGTGATTCCATCGGCAGCCGCCATGCGGCACATCTCTACAGCGGTGTCCCAGGACTTCGGGCCGTCGTCGACTTCCGGCAGGATGTGGCAGTGGATATCGAACACGATACTTCCTTAGATTCTAGAACAGAAGCCTTAATCCAGTTGTCGCTCCAAGATCGCCGCGCGACCGAGAAAACCGTCGGGCATCATACTTTCACTTGATTTACCGCTAGTTACTCAAGTGACACCTGAGCGATTCCTCGCTTGGCAGAGCCGGTTGCTTCTGTGAAAGTAATGTTAAGAAGTTCTAATAATTCATGTATATGCAACGACAGGGCCTTTCAACGGGAGAAGATCAGAACGCATACCGCCGTTCAAGTGCGGTCGTTTCACGCCACATTTCAGGCGAAACGTTGGTCGTCCCAATCCGTGGGAAGGTGGGTGATCTCGCTTCGATTTACAGCTTTAACGAAACAGGTTCTGTCTTATGGGCGGCGCTCGAGCATCCCGCGTCGCTGGAAAGTCTAACCTCCCTCCTCTGCCAGTCCTTCGATGTCGGATGGGATGACGCTCGACGGGATGCGCAAGCGTTCGTGCAAGAAATCAAGTCGGCAGGCTTGTTAACGGCCGCTTAACGCCCGGAACAGGTTGCCGAGGAGTTTCGAGGGGGAGAGATGTCGCTATTTGATTGCCCCGGTACGGGGCAACGATGAATACGCAGTCGTATGGTGCATTCAGCCAGGCGATCCATCAGCGCTATTTTGGCGAGCGCTCGCCCCTTGAAGTGTCGATTGAAGTAACCCGCCGCTGTCCGCTGGAGTGCAAACATTGCTACAACAACCTGCCGATGGGCGACCTCGCGGCCCGAAACCGTGAACTGACGAAACAAGAGCATTTCCAGTTGCTCGATCAATTGATCGAAGTCGGCACCTTCTGGCTGCTCTATTCAGGTGGAGAGATTTTCGGACGCAAAGACTTTCTCGAAATCTATACCTATGCCAAGCAGAAAGGATTCCTGATCACTCTCTTCACAAACGGAATCCTGATCAACGAGCGCATCGCCGACTACTTGTTGGAATACCCGCCATTCGCAATCGAAATCACTCTTTACGGACGCACCAAGAAGACCTACGAAGCGCTCACCGGGATTCCGGGATCGTACGAACGCTGCCTGCGCGGCGTTAGGTTGCTCCGCGATCGTGGCCTGCCACTGAAGCTCAAGACCGTGCCGACCACCATCAACAAGCACGAAGTCTTTGCGATGAAGCGCTTCGCGGAAGACGAGCTTGGAGTCGAGTTCAAATTCGATGCCCAGATCAATCCACGCATCGATTGCTCGCAGAGTCCGCTCGCAGTGCGTTTATCGCCGGAAGACGTCGTCGCTCTGGACATGCACTCGGCGAAGGCGGCGAGTGAGTACCGTACTCTGGCTCTGCGCGATCTATCCAAACCTCCGGCGCTTGCGGAACTGGACACGGTGTACTTCTGCGGCGGCGGGATGAAGTCGTTCGCCGTTGATCCTTACGGACGCATGAGCATCTGTGTGATCTCGCAGCAGGAAACTTACGACATCCGGCAGGGAAGTGTTCGGGAAGGTTGGGAGAAATTTCTGCTGGGAGTTCGAACCAGCAAGCGCACTCGGCCGACAAAATGCGTGCAATGCCGGATTCAGTCCCTGTGTGGAATGTGCCCGGCGAATGGCGAACTGGAAAACGGCGACAAAGAGAGTCCGGTGGCATTTCTGTGCGAAGCGGCGCATCTGCGCGCACTCAGCCTGGAACTGGAAGTTCCGGCCCACGGCGATTGCGAGTTTTGTAACGGCGGAGGGGAAGAGGATCGTCTCCGACACTCGGCGAAGAAAATTCGATCCGCCGAAATCGATGTCGAGGAATGGACAGAACCGGCCTCGCTTCTGCCAGTGCTCAATCAGGCGGGCGCACGATCCGCCTGTGGCGGTTGTGGAGCGGGACACTGAGGCCCATGAAGGATATGAGCGAATCAAACAAAGATCCCGGAGCAAAGCGGCCCTACGAACCACCGAAAGTGATGGCGATCAATCTGCGTCCGGAAGAGGCGGTACTCGGGAATTGCAAGATCGGCGGTTCGGCCGGGCTAGTGGCGTCCAGTTGCTCCACCTTGCACTGCAGCACGATAGGATCCTGAGCATGAATTCCGCTGCCATCTCGGGTAATGTAGCGGCCGCGATTCCGCCGTCGCATCTGGCGTATCGCAATCGCTTTGCGGTCGCAGGAATTACGGTTGAAGTCCAGGGCGACACGCCGGAGTCTGTAGATCTCGGTCCGCAGTTATTGCCATTCGCAACCGAAAGCTCGGCACACGACATTGAAGTTCAGGTCGAATGGAAGTCCACGATCGAACCGGCATGCGGACGAGAACTATTTGACTCCGGCTGTTTGTGGAGCGTGCATAGGTCTGGCGGGGGCTTTGTCTTCGACTTCAGCACGGAACGCCTTGGTATCCGGCCATATAAGCGCTTAGCTGTGGACGAAGATTTCCTTAGAGCCACAGTCATCCTCAACCGGGAATGTTTGACCGATGAGGACGCCACTCGCGCATTGGAGTATCCACTGGATGAATTGCTGATCACGCACTTTCTGAGCCTCGGACGCGGGGTCGAATTGCACGCGTGTGGCATGGTTCGGAGCGATCGCGAGTCGTTTCTGTTCGTCGGCCATTCCGGCGCGGGCAAGAGCACCACCACTCGTCTGTGGAAGCGGCACGCATCGGTCGAAGTTCTCAGCGATGACCGAATTATCGTGCGGCGCGCCGTTGCGGATCCAACAAAAGCCGCTGGTCCCGAAACTCCCGCCCACACGTTCTTGATGCACGGCACACCGTGGCACGGCGAAGCCGCCTTTGCTTCTCCCGAGCGGGCTCAAGTGCGCCGGATTTTTCTGCTGGAACATGGAACAGGGAATCGAATTGAGCGGCTATCTAAGAGCGCGGCCGTGGGTGAACTGCTGGCACGCAGTTTTACGCCTTTCTATCAATCTCGTTTTGTCGATCCCGTATTAGCGTTCCTCGAAGAACTGGTGGAATCGCTGCCCTGTTACCGCTTCCAATTTGTTCCTGATCAAAGTGCGGTGGAGAGAATCCTTGCCTTCCGCGACTGAACAACGCCACGATTCCGAGCAATTCGAGCAGTTGAGCCGCGGTCTTCTTACAAGCGGGCATCACGTGCGTTTTCAGGCGCGCGGCCGCAGCATGCTGCCTCTCATTAAAGATGGCGAGACCCTTTGTGTGGAAAGCGTGGCGGCGGCGAAGCTTCGCGTCGGCGACATTGTGGTCGCAAGAACGACTCTCGGACTGCGCGCCCATCGCCTGATTTTTGCGGATGTGAAACGCGATTGCTTTTTGACTCGGGGAGATGCCGGACAGGAGAGCGATCCGCCGATTCAAGCGGAGCACATTCTCGGTCGGGTAGTACTCGGCGGCAGGGCCCATTTGCGGGCGCACTTTCACTTCGTCACTCAGAAGATACTCAACTGCGGGATCCGGTGGCGGAGAGTCCTGGCGACTTTCGCAGCTTTACTGATGTTTGCGGTCTGCAGTCCACTGCTGAAAGCCCAGGTTGTCTTTGACTCAGTGACCTCCGGAAGTACGACCACCGCGTCGGCGGGCGCCAATACGTTCACATTCACGCACAATACCACCGCCGCCGCCAACCGCTTGCTGGTCGTCGGGGTGTCGATGAATATCGTGAACAATACTGCGGCGACCGTGACCAGCCTCACCTACGGCAGCGTGCCGCTTACCAGAGTTGGATTTCACAACGATGCCGGCATCACGCGGCGCGTGGAAATCTGGTCGCTGAGAGCTCCGGCGTCTGGAGCAGGCGTCGCCATATCGGTCACTGCAACCGTGGCGACGAACGCACGTACTGGCATCGTCGCCGGTGCGATGACCTTTTCCGGAGTGGACCAGACCCTCCCGTTGAGTGCAATCGTCTCCAACGACGGAGCGAACGGAACCGTTGGTCAGATCGATATCCCGAGCGGTACCAACCAGATCGTATTCGACACAGTGGCAATCGATCGCGGCATCACTGTGACAAACGGTCCGTCCCAGACACAGCAGTGGACGATCAATACCGGCAATCAAGCCGGCAATGTCCGCGGCGCAGGCAGCACCAACGTTGGTTCGGCCAGCGTCCCAATGGCGGAAACCTTCAGCGCTGCGACCAATTGGTCCTTGGCGGGAGCAGCGATCTTGCCGCTGCAATCGGAGGTGGACGTCACTGTGAACCCGGGCGGCGCGGTTCCGCTGGGAACAAATGTCACTTACTTCATTACCGTCACAAACAACGGACCGACCACCGCAACTGGCGTAACTCTTACGGATACGCTGGCGGCAGGCCTGGGCTTTGTCTCAGCAACGCCCAGTCAAGGCGGCTGCGCAGGTACCGGTCCAATTACATGTGCCCTCGGTAGTCTCGTCGGAGGAGCCAGTGCGACCGTTACGGTAGTCGCAAGCGCGGCGGCTTCGGGCGCTTATGCTAATACCGCGAGTGTCACCGCGACTCAGCCTGATCTGAATACCGGGAACAACTCCTATACTGCGGTCGCAATCGTGCAGAGCAACACCTGCGCGAACCCCGCGAACCTCGGCAACGGCGGAACTTTGAGTGGTGTGATCAACACCTACTATCCGGCGACGGCAAGTGTTACCGCCGGAACTGGCAACACCACGATTCCTGTGGGGACGGCTCGGGGCGCAGCGGCCACGATCGCAGCTGGAGATTTATT
>QIAJ01000011.1:16303-17184 GCA_003225495.1 Acidobacteriota bacterium | reverse complement strand
CGAGGCAGAGAAGAACCTCGCCCGTTTGCGAGACGCTGCCGCCGAGCAAAAAAATACATACTGGTCGAACCAGATTGAAGTGCAGCGCCGGGAAGTTGCGGCTTGGATGTTGCAGGGGTCGGGGAAGACGGCTGACGCCAGCGCCGGGATGCGGTCGGCTGCGGAACTGGAAGAAAGCATGGACAAGAGTCCGGCGACTCCGGGAGCGGTAGTTCCGGCGCGTGAACTTCTGGCTCAATTGCTGCAGGAGCAGGGAAAGCCACAAGACGCTGTAATTGAGTACGAAGCGGTTCTGACGAATGCTCCCAATCGTTTCAATGCGCTCTGGGGCGCGGCTTCCAGCGCGGAGGCGGCCGGCAATACTGCGGTGGCTTCGAAGTATTTTCGGAAACTGGCCGATGTGGGTACCGGAAACGAGCGTCGCGAGTTGGAAACCGCACGCAAAAAGGCGGGCGCGGTGGCTCAGAACTAAAGACTTCCCGGACAGTCGCTGCAAATTCTTGAAAGGAAATCATGTTCAAGCACGTAACAATATTTCTGTGTCTGGTAGGAATGGTTGCCGCTCAGACGAAAAGCGTTCCGCCTGCGAAGCCTGCCGCCAAGCCGGCCGAAGTTGCTCCGGCTACAGGTGCGAACGCTCTTCCCTCCGAAGAAACCATCAATGCATTCATGCAGCAGATGGTCGGCTACAACCCGGAGGTGACGTGGCGGATTGCCGAAGTTCGGCCTACCGGATTGGGCGGTCTCTCTGAGGTTCAGGTCGTCATTACCGACTCGAAGGGGTCGAATGGCAACAAGTTTTACGTCACATCCGATGGAAAACACGCCGTCACGGGCGACATCATACCGTTCGGCGTCAAGCCGTTTGAGCAGGATCGGCT
>QIAJ01000011.1:10138-16217 GCA_003225495.1 Acidobacteriota bacterium | reverse complement strand
CGCCTTCGGTCGAACAATTGCTAGCGCAAGAACCGAATGCCCATTTTGTTTTTCAGAATTTTCCGCTGCCGAATCATAACTGGGCGGAAAAGGGCGCGGGATACGTGGATTGCATTGGCCGCGGATCCAACGATGCGGTGTGGAAGTTCATTCAGAAGACTTTCGAGCAGCAGGAGAGCATCACCGAAGCGAATGCGGACGAGAAGCTGAAGGAGATCGCCACCGAGTCGGGTGCGGATGGAGAGCAGATCGCCGCTTGCTCCGCAAAACCGGATACGAAAGCCAGGATCGAAGCGTCACTGGCCTTGGGGAAGTCGGTGGGCGTCACGGGGACGCCCGCGATCTTTATTAACGGACGCATGTTGAGCGGGGGGGCGCCGGTCGAGTTACTCAAACAGTTGGTGGACTTCCAGGCGAAGCAGACAAAATAAAACGAGTCCAATCTACTTGCTCAGCCAGATCTCCGGGGTTTCTTTACCCTCCGCGGCGCGTACGACGTGGGGAGTGATTACGATCAGCAGTTCGTCGTCTTCTTCCTGTTTGGAATTTTCTGCGGCCAACGTTCTCAGGCCTGGAATCTTGGAAAAACCGGGTAGACCGCTCAGGCTCTTCTGCTCGGTCTTGGTAACCATCCCTGCGACGACCGCGGGTTCACCTTCCTTCAAAGCGATGCCGCCTTTGTACTCGCGATTGGAGATCACGGGCACGCCGTTCAGGCTGGTTCCTCCGAGCGCGCGGAACAGGATTTCCAGCTGCATACTGACGTCGGCGGTGCCATGGACCGATGGTTTCACTTTGACGGTAAGTCCCAGGTCTTCATAACTGAAGGAAGGGAACGGAGCGGTAAAGCTTTGATTGCCGATTACCTGCGAGATCGCCGCGTTGTTGAAGACGGGCGCAAAGCTGGCGTTGATGATTGGAAACCGGGAGCCAAGTTTGAAGGTCGCTTCCTTTTCGTGCGCGGCACGTAAGGTCATGTGTTCAAGCGTCCGCACCGAACTTTCGTTCAGCGAAAGGGTGGCCCGCAACTGATCAAACGTGAGTCCCATCAGGGTGATTCCCCCGCCGAATGTTGCAACGGGCTGGCTGAAAATCGAATTCTGTTGGCTTTGGAGCTGCGCCAATAGCGCCTGAATACTTTCATTCCCAGCCTGGTTGATTCCGCCCGAGGCGATCAACTGGTTGATCAGATCTTGAATATTCTGTCCGCCAAGGGCGGCGAGTGCGGCAATCGGAATATTGAAAAGCCGAAAGTCATTGGGGATATGGATGCCGATGCTGCGCGCGAAGCTGTGATCGATCTCATAGACCTTCACGTCCAGCATGACTTCGGGGCGGGTGGAGTCGAGAGTATCGAGAAACTGCGTGGCAGCCTCCAGCGTGCTCTGAGGACCGCGCACGCTGATTGTGCTGGCAGCCGTGTTCAGGCTCACGAATCGCAACTCGAAGAGCGACCGCAGTGAGTTGAGCAGGTCGTTTAGTTCCTGTGGAGTGCCGCCGCCGGGAATGTAGAACGACCGCATACCCATGCGATCATAGAGGCGATGGTTCTCGGGGGTGTCGAGCGTCGCGTAGAGAACTTTTTCTTCCAGCGGAACTCCGAAAGTCTTGGTAATGGACTGGGCGGCCCGCATGGCGGTGGCGAAGTCCACGTCTTCGATGTCGAAGCGCACACGTCGGCTCGGGAAAGCGTCGTCGAAGATTACGGTCAGGCCGTAACTTGAGGCGATGGCTGTGATCAGTCCGCGCGAATCCCCGCGGTAGTGAAAATCGTGGCGTTCTTCCTTGGGTTTGGTGGCGAGCGCGTCGATACTGGCTATCAATTGCGGCGGTCCAACCGCTCGAATCGGTAGTGTGCCGACAGAATCGATCAGCCGTTGCTGCGCGAATTCATTCTGAGGATCGAGGTGCAGGGCGAGCCTGAATTCGCCAAGCGCTTCGACCTGGCGTCCACTCTGAAGGTTTTCGTTGCCGCGCTCCAGATGAGAGGCCACTAGTTGTTGCCGTACCATCTCGCGTGCAGTGAGATATTCGACGTTTTGAGGAATCAAGCGGTAGGCTTCTTCGAACTGCGAGAAAGCGTCGTCGAGGTTCCTGGAGTGTTGAAGTTTAAGGCCGCGCGAAAACGCATGGCGGGCGGCCTTGAGATCCTTTGCTGGAGCCTTGCAAGCGGGCGCTCCAGCGGCGTCGGAGCACGAAGCGGGCGCAGAGGTAGGGACGCGATCGGCGCCCAGACACACCCCAACCCACAACAACATTCCAGTAAACAGCGATCGCATGACTGTACTTACTATAGAATGCGCCCGGGTTGGTGTCTTGCAAGCAAAATCAGGGCAAGGGAACTACCAGCGTAACGAGGTTAAACTGAAGGTTTCAGCGCAGCATAATGCGTTGCAAGCGCGTGGCGCGGCCGCTCTTGTCGTCGCACTCAACTATTATGGCGCATAGCCTTACATCGCCTGTGGCGGCCTCGAACCGGGTAGGCATGCCACTCAGAAATTTGTCGATGATCAATTCTTTCTTGACGCCAATCACGCTGTCGTAGGGACCGGTCATGCCGACGTCCGTGATATAGGCCGTACCCTTGGGTAACACGGTTTCATCCGCCGTGGGAATGTGGGTGTGCGTGCCGACAATGGCAGTGACGCGACCGTCGAGATACCAGCCGAAGGCTACCTTTTCGGAGGTTGCTTCAGCATGGAAATCGACAAAGATAATCTTTGCCTTGATCTTCTCGAGAAGCTTGTCGGCGAAGCGGAAGGGATCGTCGCTAGAACCCATGAAGACGCGCCCCTGCAGGTTGATCACGGCATAGTTGATGCCGTTTTTCTGGCCTTCATACAGGCCCCAACCGGGCAAGTTTGCTGGGAAGTTTGCCGGACGCAGCAACCGGCGCGCTGGGCTGTGCGGGTTGCCGTCTGCCATCTGGAAGTATTCGATAATCTCGCGCTTGTCCCACACGTGATTGCCGGTGGTCATAACATCGATTCCGAGATCGAAAAGCTCATCCGCAAGCGCCGGAGTGATGCCGAAGCCGGCGGCGGAATTTTCTCCGTTGGCGATGACGAGATCGATGGAATGATCTTTTACGAGTTCGGGCAGACGGTCCTTGACGATGTTGCGCCCGGGGCGGCCAAAAATGTCGCCGATGAAAAGAATGTTCAAAGAAGCAGGTCTCGGTAGAGCAGGTTACAGGTCACAGGTCACGGGTCTCAGGAGGGCAGAACCGGCGCCGGGAACTGATCGAACTTTTTATGGTATCACGCGAAATGTGGCGGGGTTTTTGCCGTTCAAGTGACGGCTGCTACTGTAGTTCAGCGGTCTTCAGAAAATTGTAGTTGCCAGATGGATTCAGCGTGATGTTGTGCACCCGCTTCGAACTTACCAGGACATTGTCGAAGTACCATAGGTTTACGTAGGGCACATCCTGGGCTAGCACTTCCTGAAGCTCGGCGTAGAGGCGCTTCCGGATGCCCTGGTCGCTCTCGCGGCGGGCCTGATCGATCAACGCATCGACGCGCGGGTTGGAATAGAAGCCGCGATTGCGGCCCTTCGGCGGAGTATTGCTGGAGTAAAAGACGGTGTCGAAAATGTCGGGATCTTCATTACCGCCGATCCAACGCAGTGAGTAGAACTGGAACGCGCCCTTGGTGACGTCGGCAAGGAACGTAGCCGACTCAAAGGTGCGGATGTCGAGCGCGATTCCGACATCGTGGAATTGTTGCTGCAATACGGCCGCGAGTAAGCGAGTCGACTCCTCGGTCGAAGTCTTCATGGTCAGGTGAAAGCGAATGCCGTCGGTCGGCCGATATCCGGCGTCGTCCAGAATCTGTCGCGCTTTTTCTGGATCGTGCGGATAAGTCTGTACCTCGGCGTTATAAGCCCAACTCTGCGGCGGCAGAACGCTTGCCGCCGGTTGCGCGAATCCGCGCCAGATGTACTCGATCAGAGGACGGCGATCGATGGCATAGGCAATGGCCTGGCGTACCCGAACATCTTTCAGGGTTGGATCACGAAGGTTGAATGCCGCATAGGCGAGAATCGTGCCGGGAGCGCGCTGGACATTCAGCCTGGCTTCCTTAGCCAGCGTCAACACGGTATCGGAGGTGAGCGCGTTAAGCGCGACATCGGCACTGCCTTTGCGAAGTTCGAGGGCGCGGGTCGTGGTGTCAGGAACGACGATAAAGCGGACTCGATCCAGGTGAGGTTTCGGGCCCCAGTAGTTGTCGTTGCGTTCGAGAATGAGATCGTTGTCCTGCTGGGCGCTCACGAATCTGAAGGGACCGGAGCCGATCGGTTTCGCGGTGATGTCGTCCAAGGCGCCGTACGGCACGATACCGATGGCGCCCTCGGAGAGATTCCACAGCAGTGTCGCGTTGGGTTCCTTCAGGTGGAAGATGACAGTGAAATCGTCGGGCGCTTCGATGCGGTCTACGAAACGGTAGGTGGCCGTCTTGGTGCTTAGTAGCTTACCTCCAAGCAGTGAGTCGAAGGTCCACTTGACGTCGCGCGCAGTCAGAGGGCGCCCATCGTGGAAAGTTACTGCGTGATGCAGGTGGAAGATGTAGGTAAGCGGGTCGGGAGTCTCCCATCGTTCCGCGAGGCCGGGTTGCACATTCAGGTGCTGGTCGCGCGTGAGCAGCGCGTCGAACAGCAGTTCGCCGATGCGCTCCGATTGCGCGTCGAGTCCAACGCGGGGATCGAGATTGGTGGGACTGCTTTCGATGATCATGACCAGCGTGTTGGAGTCGGCAGGCTGGGAACAGGAGACGAGCGCGAGGAAAATCACCGCCGCTAAAGCGAGTGAAAGGGTCATCGGTCGAATTCCCTGACACGCCCGCAGAGCGATTGATCTCTGAGGGGTCCTTCGACTCCGCGAAAACATTGGCTTCGCGCATGTTCTCGCTTCGCTCAGAATGACAGTTCGAAAAAAATTATCCATCGTGACAGCTGGCAATCTCTTTAAAATTGTCATCCCCAGCGCAGCGAAGGACATACTTTCTTTGCGTTGCTGAGACTCCGTCCTATGCATAGGAAATCTTTCCCAGAATTGCCGGACGCTTCGCACCCGTCGCCGACGGCACATTCGAAGGCCTCCGATGCCACGTCTCATAGGCCATCACGGCAAAGGCGACGGCTTCCTTGGCTTCGGTGGGCACTCCGAATTCATCGGAGAGGCGCAGCGTGATTCCGAGCGGAGCGAGTTCGTTTCTCAGCATCGCCATTAATGTGGGGTTCTTGGCACCGCCCCCGGAGACGACAATTTCCTGAAAGTTGCCACGCTTGCCAAGCACGAAGCGGCGGATCGCATCGCCGATGGTCTTGGCGGTCAGGGCCGTGGCAGTTGCAACGGCGCCGCGATTGTCGGTCCGTCCACAGAGGCGCAGAAATTGTTGCGCATAGGCATGGCCGAATTCTTCGCGGCCTGCGGTTTTGGGCGGCGCCTGGCGGAAGAAGGGCGCCTGCATGAGTTTCTTGATCACTCGATCGAAAACTTGGCCTGAGGCGGCGATTCGGCCGTCACGATCATAGCGCTTCTTGAAAAGCTTCTCGGTGACGGCGTCAATCAGCATGTTGCCGGGGCCGGTATCGAAGGCGACTACTCGTGTGGGATCGGCCTTGGCAGGAATTGCCGTGAGATTCGCAATGCCGCCGATGTTCTGCGCGATACGTCCGACGTGGATATCGCGATAGAGAACGTAGTCGAGAAAGGGAACCAACGGAGCGCCCTTGCCACCAGCGGCCATATCGGAGGGACGGAAGTCGGAAACTACCGGCACGCCAAGTTGCGCTGCGATTAGCGCGCCTTCGCCAGTCTGCCAGGTGACGGCAAGTGTGCGCCCGAGAAATCGAGCGGGCGTTCCCTGGTGGTAGAGCGTCTGGCCGTGGCATCCGATCAGGTCGAGTTTGATGCGATGCCGGCGCGTGGTGTTGGCGATGGCGTCGGCGTAGAGTTCTCCGAGCAGAAAGTTCAGCCGCGCCAGATCGGCGACGCGAGCCGACTCCGCGTTCATCAAGCCGAGAATTGCGCGTCGAATGGGCGCAGGGAACGGATACTCGGCGTGGGCAAGAATCGTGT
>QIAJ01000011.1:0-9940 GCA_003225495.1 Acidobacteriota bacterium | reverse complement strand
GACTCCTCCACGCGCCGCGCAAACTTGCGATTGCGCCCGGCTTCGCGGGTCAAGCCTGCAGATGCCCGCACGATGTAACCCTCCTGATGACAGATCAGTCCCAGATCGCCGCCGGCGCGGATGTGTCCAATGGCCGCATCGTCTATGGACGCCGCTTTGAGAACTCCGCCCATTTCCAGATCGTCGGAGCAGATCAGGCCGCGATAGCCGATCTTCTTGCGGAGAATCTCGGTGATCCATTTTTTCGAAAGCGATGCGGGGGTGCGTTCTTTGGTGACGGTGGGAAACGCGGCATGCGAGACCATCACGAAGGGGAGCTCGCGGCGCAACGATAATGATCGGTAGGGAACCAGGTCTTCGTCCCAAAGCTTTCGTAATGTCTTCTCAACGCTAGGGAGTTCGTGATGCGTGTCGAGGTTGGCTTCGCCAAGTCCAGGAAAATGCTTGCCGCAGCCGAGCACGCCGGCGTCGCCTAGTCCGCGCAAAAATTCGCGAGCATAGATGACTACCTGCTTCGGGTCGGCTGAGACCGCTCGCGAACTCATCACGGAGTGTGAAGCTGCAAAGGCCAGGTCGAGCGCGGGAGCGAAGTCGACGTTGAAGCCGAGAGCGCGGCAGTTCGTGCCGATGATGCGTCCGTGCTTGCGATAGAGTTCGCGGCGTTCGGTGGCAAAGACCTGCGCGGGTGACGGCGCGGGCCCCAGCACGATGCGGAAGCGGTCCACAGTGCCGCCTTCAAGGTCAACGCAGGTGAAGAGCGGCGTCGAGACGTGTTTTTGACAGTCGCGCAGGAGGCGGTGCGTCTGCTCGGCGCTGGTGATGTTGCGCGCAAACAGGATCACGCCCGCGGGCTGAATGCGGGTGAGAAGGGACGCGAGATGTGGAGACATCTCGGTGCCATCGAATCCGATGATGAGGAGTTGGCCGATTTGTTGTGTGGGTGAGAGCTTTTGCATCGGGATTACTGAGTTGGCATGCAGGGCGGCTCAAAATCCTCGAGATCCTTGTGACCATCGCACCTGCGTCGGTCGCATCGTATCAGAGTGTCGAGGTACACCAAGTCTGAGAACTGTTGAAGTTTTCGATACTCCCACCGCGAGCTTCGCAGGGGACCTGCGTCGGATCCGCTAAACTCTTCGTTCACTTCTGGTTCAGGAATTGCTCGCCCCTCGATGACTATGGTTCGGTAGACGATCCGAGATTTCACCAGAATCTTCTTACCTATCTTCTTCCACTCGCCAATCCTTACGGTATCTCCGTCTCCACGCGAGATGGTCGTCGAGCCGTCCACCTGCCTGATGAGATAGCAGGAAACTGCGGCGAATTTTCCATTCGGATAGAGGACCACAAGATCGGCTGGTGCCATTCTGGTCCGAAGGTGCAAGATACGGGGTGGAGAATCCCACCGCAGTGGATGGCTCACAAATAACCAGTTTCGCTGGACATGGCTTTCCTGCGAATAGGTGCAGACGTGCGCGAGCAACAGTACACTCAACAAAGTCGAATTCGTCTACTCAATCTGCCTCTTCAACTCCGCCAGCAAATTCAGCGCCTCCAGCGGCGTCATGCGATTCAAGTCCGCCTCGCGCAGTTTCTCCAGCACCGGCTGCGACAGCGGCGTAAAGATCGTCAACTGCGCCGGACGCTCGGGTGCGCTGCCGGGTGTCAAGTGTTCTGAAAGACGATGCTCGGCTGTCTCGTGTTCGGCTAGCACTTCGCGCGCGCGCACGACGACTTCATTCGGCAGTCCCGCGAGTTTGGCGACTTCGATGCCGTAGCTTTTGTCGGCGGCGCCGGGTTCGACCTTTCGGAGGAAGACCACGCCTCCGCCAGTCTCTTTTACGGATACATGGTAGTTCTTCACGCCGCTGAGTTGCTCGGCTAATTCGGTCAACTCGAAATAATGAGTGGCGAAGAGAGTCTTGGCACGGACGCGAGCGTGCAAATATTCGATCGCGGCCCACGCAATGGCGAGGCCGTCATAGGTGGCGGTGCCGCGTCCGACTTCGTCGAGCAGGATGAGCGAGCGCCGCGTGGCCGTGTGCAGGATAGCGGCGGTCTCGGTCATCTCGACCATGAAGGTGGAGCGCCCGCGGGCGAGGTTGTCGCTGGCGCCGATGCGAGTGAAAACGCGATCGACAATTCCGAGGCGGGCTGAACGCGCCGGCACGAACGAGCCCATCTGCGCCAGGATCACGATCAGCGCTGCCTGGCGAAGATAAGTGCTCTTGCCGCCCATGTTGGGGCCGGTCAGCACGACAATATTGTGAGTTGAGGAATTCAGAAAAAGATCGTTGGGGACGAAGCGCTCGCTGCCCGCTCCCAGTTCCTGCTGCTCGATGACGGGATGGCGGCCTTCGACGATTTCGAGGTCTCCGGCGTCTTCGGGATTGTCCGTGAACTTCTTTGTGAACTTCGGGCGGCAGTAGTTGTGCAGAGCAGCCACGTGTGCCAACGACGCGAGGACATCCACTTCGGCGAGGGCGAGGGCCGTCTGGCGGATACGTTTGGCTTCGGCGGCGATTCCGGTCCGCAGTTCGGCGAACAGGCGCCGCTCGATCTCCACGATCTTTTCCTGCGCGTCGAGAATCTTCGACTCGTACTCTTTCAGTTCTGGTGTCGCGTACCGTTCGGCATTGACCAGCGTCTGTTTGCGTTCGTAGTCGGTGGGCGCGAGATGCTGGTTGGCTTTCGAAATTTCTATGTAGTAGCCGAAGACGGAGTTGAATTTGACCTTGAGGGAGCCAATCCCCGTCCGTTCCCGCTCGCGCTGTTCGACCTGCGCCAGGTATTGCTTCGAATTGCGGCTCAGGTCACGGAGGCCGTCGAGCTCTTGGTTCACTCCGGTGGCGATTACGCCACCGTCACTGAGAGTCAACGGCGGTTCTTCGACAATGGTTTGGTCAATCTGGCCCCGCAGATCGGCGAGTTCGTCGATTAATCCGTGGAGCGTGGCGAGCCTGGAGGCGGTGAATTCTGCTAAGCCACTTCGAACCTTCGGGATCCTTGCCAGGGAAGCGGCGAGTGCGAGGACGTCGCGGGGATTGGCGGTTTCTAAGGTGACGCGGCTCAACAGCCGTTCGAGGTCGAGCACGCCTTCGAGGGAGCGCCGTAACTCTTCGCGGCGCATGACGTCGCTGACCTGCGCTTCGACGGCGTCGAGGCGCGCTTCAATCTCGGGTTGATCGATGGAGGGCCGCAGCATCCAGGCGCGCAACAGGCGCTTGCCCATGGGCGTCACAGTGGCATCCAGGCCGCGGAAGAGGGTTACACCGGCGTCGGTGCCGGCGAACAAAGGTTCTATCAATTCCAGATTGCGCACCGTGACGGTGTCGAGGACGAGGCAGTTCTGGCGTTCATAGAATCCGATGCGATCGACATGCTGAAGTGTGCCGCGCTGAGTGGACCGGATGTAGTAGAGGATGGCTCCGGCGGCGGAGGCAGCCGAAGCCCTCGAGCGAGAGCACACCGAAGTGATTTTCGAGAAGAGGAATAGCGTGGTCGGGGGCAAAGATCCAGTCGTCGAGGGGCGACTCTGCGGGGCGCGAGACCGAAGAGGCGGGGATTATCAGCGATGCGGCCTCGGGGTGTCCGGAGGCCGAAAGTACGGTCCCCACGTTCTTTCGTGGTTCAAAGAGCGGCGCCGAAGATGCGTATAGCAGCTCCCGTGGGCGTAATTGTTCAAGTTCTTCTTGAATACGGCGCGGGGCTGTTTCTCCGGTGAACTCAGTCGCACGGAATTCGCCGGTTGATAAATCCAAGGCGGCGAATCCTACGCGTTCGCCTACCGATGTAACCGCTGCCAGGAAATTATTTTCTTCGGAGCCAAGTGAGGAATCGGCCGCGGTTCCGGGAGTGACTACGCGGGTGACTTCGCGACGAACCAGCTTTTTTGCCAGGCGCGGATCTTCCATTTGCTCACAGATGGCGACTTTGAATCCGCGGCGGATGAGCTTCGAGATGTAGCCTTCGGCGGCGTGGTAGGGGACGCCGCACATCGGGATGGCCATCCCCTTTTCTTTGTTGCGTGAGGTGAGCGTGATCTGTAATTCGCGGGCAGCCACTACGGCGTCATCAAAGAAGAGTTCGTAGAAATCGCCGAGCCGGAACAGCAGCAAGGCGCTCGGGTGTTCTTTCTTAATGGCGGCATATTGCCGCATTAGCGGCGTGGACGGCTCAGACATGGAAAGATTGGTGATTGGTAATTTGTAATTTGTAATCTCGTAATTTGCAATGTGCGCGGGGTCGTATTAAGAATTTTTACTGGAAAGGCAGAGTCACGAACCTTGCCTCCAGCATTTTCTCCACTACTCAACACGAAAAATTACAATTGCAAATTACCAGACTAAAAATCGCATTTGACTCGCCTGTCGTGTTTTGTTCTTCTTACTCATGGAACTTCGGAAAGATCCCATCACCCGTTCGTGGGTGATTACGGGTGATGATGTCCCTGAGCCGATTCCGCCAACCGGGCCGTGCAGTTTGTGCGGTGAGGGATCGCGCCTTCAGGTGATTGCAACTTTACCTAGCATCGACGGCAGTCCGTGGTCGGCGCGTGCGATTGTTCATCCGGCGCCCATTTACCGGATTGAGGGCGATCCGGCGCGGCGCGGGGATGGAATCTATGACCGGATGGGCTCGGTGGGAGCGCACGAGCTGCTGCTCGAAAATTCCCACCACGAGCGAAACCTCTGGAACGCGGGCGATGGGGAGATTGAGCAGTTTCTGCGGCTGATCGCGCAGCGAATCCAGGATTTGAAGCGCGACAGCCGCTTCAAGTACGTCAGCGTCTTCAAGAATCAAGGGGGGAGCGCGGGCCAGGAGTTTGAGCATCCTGCATCGCAGCTGACGGCGACGACTTTCGTGCCGCGACGGGTGCTGTACGAACTGCGGGCATCGCGCGATTATTTCGACAACAAGGAGCGGTGCGTGTTCTGCGACATCCTGGCGCAGGAAGAACGGCAGGGAGTTCGTATTCTGGAGATCCGCGGCGACTATGTGGCGTTCTGTCCTTATGCGCCACGCGTTCCCTACGAAACCTGGATCCTGCCGCGCAGCCATGAATCTTCATTCGAACGAACCGGATCATCGCGGGTTGGAAGCTTGACGGATATGGCAGTTTTGCTGCGACGTACCCTGAAACGTATCCGTAACATTACGGAATCGTTTCATATGGTGCTGCATACGTCGCCGAACAGCTATCACCAGTCGGGGACGTTGGGATACTGGAAGACGCTGGATGATGACTACCACTGGCACATCGAAATTCTGCCGGTGCTTTCAGCCAAGGCGAAGTCATATACGTTTAAAGAGGTCTATTATTCTCCGGTCACATCCGAGACTGCGGTCAAGCGGTTGCGGGACGCGAAGATATGAGCCAAATGAACCTGGTGAACCGAAAAAAGCGCTGGTCCTTCGGTTTGGCGTGCGTGTGCTTATTGACAAGTGGGTTTTGCGCTGGGCAGAGTGGCACTCAAACTCCTCAGGAAAAGCGGGAGGCTTTGTGGCAGAAGCTCGAGAATTCCATTGCCGAGGTCGACCGCAACCTTGACGGCGCGATGGGGGTCGCGATTCTCGATCTCACCGACGGCCACAAGTATCTTCTCCATGCGAACGACGTTTTCGCGCAGGCGAGCTCGATCAAGATTTGCGTGCTGGCGGAACTTTACCGCCAGGCGCAGCAAGGCAAGCTCAAGCTTACGGACGTGTACACGGTGAACGCGTCCGACTTGGTTCAGGACAGCGACATTATGGGCGGCCTTACGCCTGGCGTGACGAAGATCACGCTCCGGGATCTCGCTACCATGATGGTGGCGGTCAGCGACAACTCGGCGACTAACGTGCTGATTGACCGGATTGGCATGGAGAATGTCAATACAATGCTCGACTCGCTAGGGCTCACCCATACCCGGCTGCGCCGCAAAATGATGGACCTGAAAGCGGCGGCTGAGGGTCGAGAAAATGTTTCGACGCCAGCGGAGATGATGGTGCTTCTGGAATCGCTTTACCGCGGTAAGGTCCTGAACAAGGAAATGACCGACGATTTCTTCAAAGTGCTGGCCACGCACAAAGACAGCTGGATCCCGCGCGACTTGCCGGACGATTTGAGAATCGCCGACAAACCCGGAGCGCTGGAAGGCGTGCGCAACGATTCCGGCGTGATCTTCGTCGAGAAGAGGCCTTACGTTTTGTGTGTGATGACCACTTACTTGCGGCGAGAGCGTGATGGAGAAGATGCGATCAGCAAAGTCTCGCTAGTTGCTTGGCGCATGTTTGACCGCATCGCTCGTGCCAGCGAGTATGGAAGAGTAATTTCGCCGGGAAATTCGAGCAAATAGAGCCGGGGCAGGCCCAATTGCGGCTGGATTCGGCCCGCGACGACTGCCCAGCCGCCGAAAAACCCGTTCCAGGTCCGAGGGGTACTCTGAAAGAGCTACTGGCAGGATTAGTGAAGGAAATTGTCTTTGTCTACCTTGGCTTGGACCGTCTGCTCCCGCTGTGATGCACGTCCCGTGCACTTTTGGCAGGGTCCGTTTCTACGCATCCTTCGCGCCCTGCACACTATAATCACTTGATCCGGGCATGAATCCTTTGTCTGGGAATGTTCTCAAAAGATATATGAGCCTGATCTGGCTACGAGTGGCATTAATTTTCTATACGGTGGGCTTGCTGTACGCCCTGGTCGCGCTCAACCGGACCTCCGAAATATTAAGCAAAGTGGCACTACATGCTGCCTACTTGGGAATGGTGCTTCATTTCGTGTCGCTGGCAGAGGCGGTCGTCCAGGCAGGACAACTAACGCTGGCATCGGTCCACAATTCAGAGTCTTTGCTCGCCTTTCTTATCATGGTTGTCTTCATGCTCGCCTATCTGATTTACAAGACAACTTCTCCAGGCATCGTGGTTTTTCCCATTGTTTTTTTGCTCACATTCGTTGCGGCAACTGGACAGCAACCCCTGGTGTTGACTTCATTGGCGGTGAAGAAGGGATGGCTGGCAGCACATATCCTGATGATCTTTACGGGATATGCGGCCCTGTTTCTGAGTTTTGGGGCGAGCCTGTTGTATCTGCTTCAGGAGCGGGCGCTGAAGTCGAAGAGTTCAACAGGAATGTTTGCGCGGCTGCCTGCGTTACAAGTTATTGATGACATCGGTTACCGTTCCCTCATGCTCGGCTTTCCATTTATGACGCTGGGGTTGGTTCTCGGCTCGGTAGTGGCGCAGTCAGCATACGGGCGCGTGGACTTTCTCGATCCGAAGATCCTCCTGTCAGTGCTGATGTGGGTGGTGTACCTGCTGATGGTGTACATGCGGTTGAGCGCAGGGTGGCGCGGGCGGCGGGCGGCTCTGCTGGCGAGCGTGGCGTTCTTCGCGGCGATCATCGCGTGGGTGGCGAACTACTTCAGCGGTATGCACAGGTTTATTGCCTCATGAGATTTCAGCTCATCGGCGTGAATCACAAGACGGCTCCGGTTGAAGTGCGCGAGCGGTTGGCAATCCCGGAATCACGGCTGCCCGAGGCATGCAAGAGGCTGGCGGAGCATCCTGATGTCGTCGAGGGCATGATCGTTTCCACCTGTAATCGCGTGGAGTTTCTCGCCAACATGAAAAATGGTTCGGGCTACCTGCGGACATTTGTGCATGAGTACTTCGCGGTCGATGCCGGCGAGTTTCAGAGTCATCTGTACGAATTCCGCGAGGAGGAAGCAGTGCGCCACGTCTTCCGCGTGGCATCCAGTCTCGACTCGATGATTGTGGGCGAACCACAAATTCTGGGACAAATGAAAGAGGCCTACGCGACTGCACGGGCAGTCGGCACGGTACGGTTACAACTGGACCAATTGTTAACTCGCGCCTTCGCGGTCGCCAAACGCGTGCGGACTGAAACCGCGGTGGGATCGTCTTCGGTATCGGTGGCATCAGTGGCAGTTGAGTTGGCGGAGAAGATCTTTGGCAACCTGAAAGGCAAGAGCGTTTACCTGGTGGGCGCTGGGAAGATGAGCGAACTGGCGGCGCGGCATCTTCTCGCTCATGGGGCGGAATCGATCTTTGTTGCCAATCGCACCTACGACCGTGCGATCGGGCTCGCGCACAAATTTCACGGACAAGCGATCGAGTTCAGCCGTCTTTATGACACCTGCGAGCGCGCCGACATCGTCATTACATCGACCGGCTCGCCGCACTTTATTTTCAAGCGTGAGCACGGCGAGCAGTTCCTTTCGCGGCGCAAGAACAAGCCAATGTTCTTCATCGACATTGCGGTGCCTCGCGATGTGGATCCGGAGATGAACCGGCTGGACGGAATTTTCGTCTATGACATCGACGATTTGCAGCAGACGGTCGCATCGCACGTGTCGGATCGCAAGAAGGAAGCTGAAAAGGCTGAGGGTATCGTCAACGATGAGGTACGAAAATTTCATGCGCATCTGCAGACTCTTGATGTCGTTCCCACGATTGTCTCCCTGCACGACCATCTCGAAACGATTCGGCAGGCGGAGATTGACAGGGTCCGCGGACGTTTAGGGGCGATGTCACCGGAGCAGGAACTGGCGGTGGAAGCGCTGAGTCGCGGCATTATCAATAAGATCATGCATACGCCGATCAGCACTCTGAAGACGGCGGCGCGAGATCAGGGATCAACCACAGTCGTCGAGTTGGTGAGGCGCTTGTTTAATCTTGAAGACGAAGAAAAACGCGCTGCAGCCTCTAAATCCGGCGGCGGTGAGTCGGGAGCGTCGCGCTGATGGGCCGGCTGCGCATTGGTTCGCGCGGATCTCAACTGGCGCTCTGGCAGGCAAATCATATTTCCGATCTGCTTCGCGCACAGGGTCACTCCGTCGAGTTGGAAATCATCAAGACTACCGGCGACAAGATCACGGATGTCGCGCTTGCCAAAGTAGGAACCAAGGGGATGTTCACGAAAGAAATCGAAGAGGCCCTGGTTGAAAATCGCGTGGATCTTGCCGTACATAGCCTGAAAGATTTGCCGACCGAAGTAGCAGACGATTTTGAAATTGCGGCGATTACGACGAGGGAAAATCCGCGGGACGTCTTTTGTTCGGTTAAATTTGGGAGTATCGAAGCTCTGCCGCAGAGTGCGAGTGTCGGTACCACCAGCTTGCGTCGGCAGGCCCAGTTGATGGCGATTCGTCCGGATTTGCGAATTTATCCCTTGCGGGGCAACGTGGATACGCGTCTGCGCAAGCTCGAAGCCGGGGAATACGACGCGATCATTCTGGCCGCCGCTGGGTTAAGTCGGCTGGGCAAGACCCAGTTAGTGCGGCAAGTAATTCCGGTTGAGGTTATGACTCCCGCTGCCGGGCAGGGTGCTCTCGGAATCGAGATTCGGAGCAGCGACGCGGCCACCCGCCGGCTGATTACTTTTCTAGACGATGCCGCGGCGCGTATCACAACGACTTGCGAACGGGCCTTGCTCAACCGATTGGGAGGCGGATGCCAGGTCCCGATTGGCGCTTTTGCACAAGTACAGAACGGGCGCATTCGCTTGGACGCTCTGGTGGCGCATCCGGAAGGGACTAAGGTTTTGCGGGAAACGCGTGAGGGAGATGACCCAGTGCGCCTGGGAGATGAAGTTGGCGAGACGCTGCTTCGCCGTGGCGGAGATGCGATACTCGAAGAAGTTTACGGATCGGGATTCGCCGTACCGCAACAGCCGTGAAAAGAACAGGTCACGGGTCACAGGTCTCAGGTGTCAGGTGTCAGGAAACGCAACGAACCGAACCGGAAATTGAGGAATTTTGCAGATCCTAGAAGGAGATGTTGACAATACATCAAACTGAATCTTGCATCCCCTGAGACCTGAGACCTGAGACCTGAGACCTGAGACCTGAAACCTGAAACCTGAGACCTGAGACCTGCCTTTCTATGCGCAAGCCTGATGAAGTTCGTCCTCTAGCAGGTACCCGAATTCTCGTGGGCC
>QIAJ01000193.1 GCA_003225495.1 Acidobacteriota bacterium | reverse complement strand
CAACCAGCGTGATTTCCCTGTTGCGGAAGGGCAAGACCGCAAACAATTCCGTGTTGATCGCGTGCAACTTCACCCCTGTTCCTCGCGTGGGCTACAAAGTGGGCGTGCCTCACGGCGGCTACTGGAAGGAAATTCTCAACAGCGATGCCCGAGAGTACGGGGGAGGCGGCATCGGCAACATGGGCGGCGCGGAAGCGCTCGCTGAAAGTGTCCACGGACGCCCACATTCGCTGCGGCTCACTCTGCCGCCGCTCGGGGCGCTGTTCTTGAAGAAGAGCACCTAGGTCGAGAATTCGAGGTGGAAATGACCCTACGGTTTCCACACCCCGACATGCTCCAGCAGTTCATCTAACTTCGCATCTTTCAGGATATCGCCCACTGATGCGTGGTCAATGTGTGGGGCAATCGGGCTCTGAGATTGTGCCACCATATATGCGGTGACGGCGACAATCGCTTCTCCCGCCTTGAAGTCCAGCACATCGACCTTATCGATCGTGTCGCTAGCCTTGTGATGGATTTCGAAATATTTCGATTCGTCCACCCACAAGTCAAGCGCTGGAATTCCATGCAGGATGAACGGCCCATGATCAGTGTCGTACGTGGTCTCAAGCGACAAGTCCCCACCGTTTAAATCTTTCAACAGGCCATCGCTCCATGGCTGCATCGCTTGTTTTAGGTCTTTGCGACCCTCAACCTTCCAGCCTCTGGGATGTCCAGCGCCATTGTCGGTATTCAGCACCGCCACGCATTTGTTCAATTCATTCGTATGTGCCTGAACGTAGGCATAAGACCCAAGAAGTCCTTGCTCTTCCCCTCCCCAGAGCGCGAAACGTATGCTCCGTCGAGGTGGCTTGCCCAAACTTGCGAATACCCGGGCTACTTCGAGCACACTGGCGGTGCCGGCGCCGTTATCCTGCGCACCGGTCGCGAAGTCCCACGAATCAAGGTGGGCGCCGATTAAAATCCACTCGTCCGGACGCTCGCTGCCGCGAATTTCCGCAACAACGTTGTTCACCTTGGTCTCACCCGAGGTCTCGTTCGTAATCGTGAGGCTGATCACGACCGGCCCATTATCTAGCAGGCGCATGATCTGCTTTCCGTCTTCCATGCCGATCTCGGCTCCTGGCAGCGGAAGCAGACGCGCCCCCCACAACATGTCGTGCGCGTTCAACACGTTGTTCTTCTCGCGATCGGTCAGGACAATCGCCAGAGCGCCCGCCTTCTGGAACACCGGCCAGGCAGCGTCCAACTTCGGTAGAGCTTTGACGTAGCCTTCCTCGAAAATCTTGGAACCATCGAGGAGCAGAATCTTGCCCCGAAATCGATCGGAATCCTTCAATTTTTCGGGCGACACATCAGAAATCATTACAACCGAACCCTTCACGCCGCCAGCAGGCGTAGAGGGTGTCCATCCCAAAGAGGCAATTGCGAGCGTACGCGATATTGGCGACACCATCGTCCCACTTGCCGACCCACGTTGCCAACCGGCCGGGATGGTGAACGGTTCCAGTTTCACGTCCTGAATACCGTAAGAGCGGAACTTTTCCACGGCCCATTCCGCCGAACGCTGGTAGGCGGGAGATCCGGTGAGCCGTGCGCCAAAGCTGTCTGTAAGCTCTCGCAGGGTTGCCATTGATGAGCCGGTGTAGATGGACGCCGCCAGCCGATCGGTAACGGGCTTCATTTCTGAAGGCGATTGGGCCCATGCCCCTTGTCGAAATGCGCAAACCAGCAGCACTGCCAGCGTGCGACGAATCATCTTTCCTCTTTCTCAGGTTTATTGAGTAGAACGAACGGGCATTGTGCGACGAATGAGGCCCCCAATGCAACCGGTCACTTCTGTTCCGCCCGCTCTCCCATGCTAGACTCGCAATGAGTCGATCACACCGCAGATGCGCATCCTCACCCGATACATCCTGGGCGAAGTCGTCTCCCACGCCCTGATCGGCGCGGCTGTTTTCACTTTCGTTCTTTTCACACGCGACCTTGGACGCATTCTGGAACTGGTGGTTCGTAATAGCGCGCCTCTGCCCAGTGTTGCTCAGGTTTTTTTCTACACCGTTCCAGTCGCTCTCACCTATACGATTCCGATGGGCGTGCTTGTCGGTATTCTGATCGGCCTCAGCCGCCTCGCCGCGGACAGTGAAATCACAGCGATGCGTGCCAGCGGCATTGGCGTGTGGACATTTCTGCGCATCATCCTGATCTTCGTCATGGGCGCATGGCTGCTGGCGCTGGCAAACAGCGTTTACCTTGCACCCCGCTCTCTGGCCGCACTCGGGGATTTGCAAAGCAAGCTCAAGGCTTCCCAGGCATCGTTCGAGATTCAGCCTCGAGTTTTCTACGAAGGTTTTCCTAAAGTTGTTCTTTATGTTCAGGACGTGAAAGCGGCTTCTGGCGCGGCGATCTGGAAAGGCGTGTTCCTGGCCGACTTGAGCCAACCGTCTGCCCCTCGCATCACTCTGGCTCGCGAAGGGATTCTGGCCAGCCAGGGCCCGGACAGGCTCGATCTGCACCTTGTCGATGGATCAACCCACGAAACTGATCCGAAGAATCCCGACCAGTATCAGATCTCCACTTTCCAAACCACAGACATCCCGATTCAAATACCAGCCGCACAAAACAGCCAGGCACCGGAGCCAACGTTGCTCGGGGAGATGAAGGTCGGGGCACTGCTCGAGAAATCCCGCAGCCCGGACCTGATGACTCAACGCTGGGCCCTCATCGAATATCATCGCCGTCTCGCGCTGCCGACGGCCTGCGTGGTATTGGCGTTGGTTGGAATTCCGCTCGGACTCTCCGCAAAACGCGGGGGCAAGTCTACCGGATTTGTCCTCACCATCCTGTTGGTGTTTGTGTACTATTCGTTTTCTCTGATTGGAGTTTCCCTCGCTCGCCAGGGACGAGTCTCACCCGGTTTCGGCGTGTGGTTGGCTGACCTGGCCTTTTTTGTCGGCGGCCTTTTTCTATTGTGGCGATCGGAACGGCGGCCCATCGATCTGTCGGCCCTCCGTACCTGGTTCAAGTCCCGCACCACGAAGCTAAAGCCCTCGACTCTGGAGCCAACGTTTGCGATCTCACCTGAAAGCACCGCGGACCGCCTCGCGCGCCGTTGGCGCCTATTCAATCTCCATTTCCCCACTATCCTCGACGATTACATCCTTCGCGACTTCAGCGTTTATTTAGGACTGATTGTCTCGACTTTTCTGATGTTGCTGCTGGTCTTCACTCTCTTCGAATTACTCGGGGACATCCTGCGCAATCAGGTATCTCCGCTGACGGTGGGCGAATATCTGCTGAACGTTGCGCCCTACTTTCTATACAACACGACTCCTCTCTGCATGCTGCTGGCAGTCCTGGTGACCTTCGGGCTCCTTCAGCGCTCGAACGAAATTACCGCCATCAAAGCCACTGGCATCAGCCTTTACCGCCTTATCGTTCCAGTGCTGATCGTCGCGATGCTGGTCGCAGGTGTGCTGTTCCTTTCCGACCAGATTTATTTGCCCTATACCAACAAACGCCAGGACGCCCTCCGCAACCTGATCAAGGGCAAACCCGCACAGACTTATCTCCGGCCGGACCGCAAATGGATCTTTGGTCAGAATTCCACGATCTACTACTATCAATTCTTCGATCCGGACCGCGACGTGTTCGGCAGCCTTTCGGTATTTCAGTTCGATCCACATACGTTTCAAATCGCCCGCCGCGTAACCGCAGAGCGCGCGCATTGGTCCGAGAGCATGGGCCGCTGGCTGTACGAGCAAGGTTGGCAGCGCGCCCTCAGCGGCTCTGCCATTCAGGACTATCGCAAGTTTGACGTGGCGACTTTCCCGGAATTCGCGGAGTCGCCTGCCTACTTCAAGAAAGAAGTGAAGCAGTCATCCGAGATGAGCTATGAGGAATTGCGCGGCTACATCCACGACCTGGAACAGAGTGGCTTTGATGTTGTCCGGTTGCGGGTGCAGCTGCAGAAAAAAATTGCCTACCCGCTGATCACGCTGGTGATGGCTGTAATCGCCATCCCGTTTGCGCTCTCTGCTGGCAAACGTGGAGCGATCGCGGGCGTTGCAACCGCAATCGGAATCGGTGTAGTTTATTGGACGGTTTCCGGCCTATTTGAGGCGATGGGAAACCTCAGCCAGCTGCCACCCGCGATTGCCGCGTGGAGCCCTGACGTGGTCTTCGCATTCGTAGGCGGTTATTTGATCCTTCGCATTCCAACCTGAGAAAAGGAACCATGAGTAGAGCGCGGCCACCGCAGCTCATGCCGCAGAGAGGCGAAGAGGCAGCCGCTTCACTTCGCGACCAATCCCGCGGGCTGCGCAGAGCTCGTCACATTCGTGGCATTGCTCAACGCTCCGCTCGTGGTGTTCACATTAAAGCCCGAAATATTGCTCGACGCATTGTTGGACACGTAGAGAAATTCCCCACTCGAGTGCATCGCGATCGCAACCGGACTGGAGCCTGTCGAGACGGATGACGGATTCAGCGCACTTAACGTTCCGTCGCTGGGATTGATTCGGAACGCAGAAATCGTGTTCGACCCGTGGTTGACGACGTAGAGAAAATTGTTGGTCGGATCGACTGTCATCGCCACTGGGTTCAGGCCCACCGTTACCGGATTCCCCACAGGAATCAATGTGTTGTTGTTGGCAGTCACATCCTGTGATGTGCAGGTCGCACTGAGTTGGGTGCACACATGGAAGATGCTCACACTGTTTGCACCTGATCCGCTGCCACTGTTTGCGACGTACACAAACAGTCCGCCGCTGCCACCGGCAGGAGTCGTCTGGACTGCGAGGACGCCTGTAGGAACACTGCCCGTGGGATAGGACGGGATTGTCTGCGAAGTCACAACGCCCGAGGAATCCACGTTAAACGCGCTGACCTCATCATCATCGACGCTTAAAAGATCCTGATCGCTAGTGATGTACAGCAGCGTTCCACTCGGACCGGCAGCTGCGGTCACCGACGTGGGAACTCCTTTCAGAGGAACTGGGTTACCAACCGGAGTTAACGTCGCTGACCCCGGCTGAATTGCAAATACCGATACATGAGGACATACCGAGTTCGGCTCGGGCAAGATGTTTGTGTCAGGCGGGAACCCGCACTGATTGTTGGCGGGCGGAGGTTGGGGCAGCGGAATGGACCCCTGGCTGACAACGAACAGAAAAGTCCCGGCGACATCCCGAGCAATGGCCACGGAATTGTGAACTGTCAGCGGCTGGGAGCTTGGCGCGCTCAAACTCCCATCGCTATTGATGGTGTAAGCGGTGATGCTGTTCGAGCCGGTATTCAAAACATAGGCAACGGTGCCACTTGGGTCGAGGAGGATGCTCGTCGGCGTCATATCCGCAGGTGACGTCTTGTTGAGCAGCGAAAGTTTCCCCCTTCCCAGATCAATCGCAAATGACCCCACGTTATTCTCACCCTGGCTGAGCACGTATAACAACGCCGCCGGGCGCGACGATGAACTACCGCAATTGATCAAAAATAATGTCAGGCCAAAAAACGCCAAAAGCGCAAAAATTCCGCATATCTTCTTCGACATCTGTTCTCCCAGCCGCTTCCCGTCCGCGGGCGTTCGTTCGCCTGCCATTACGGAGACTGAAGCAATTGGCTGAAACATATTTGTGTATCAGGAATGGGCGGGAAGAGCAAACGCCGGGGCCGCTGGAATCCGGATTTCGACCGCTAAACCGCCCTCAGGACGGTTAGATGCACGCACGCGACCCCCATGCAGGCGAACCGCGCGGTCAGCGATGGATAGCCCCAGTCCAGCCCCGCCAGTCTGGCGGTTGCGCGCGTCGTCGATACGGTAAAAAGGCTCGAATATTTTGTCCAGAGCTTCTTCAGGAACTCCAGGGCCGGAATCAAGCACTCGTATCGCAAGGTCTTCCCCCTCGTCTCCGATCCGTCGTTCCAGGCGGACCTCGACGGCTGTTCCCGCGGCGGTGTAACGAATAGCGTTTCGCACCACGTTCTCGATCGCGCTGCGCAGCAAGTCTGGATTCGCATCGACCGGATACTCGTCCGTTGGTTCAGCGAAGACGCTGCATCCTCGTCCCTGCGCTTCGTATTCGGCGTCACGAACGACGTGCTCAACAAGATCTCGCAGAGATACCCGCGTTTTCAGGATTCCATCTGTCCCAGTTTCGAGGCGTGAGATGGTCAGCAGGCGCTGGATCAACTGATTAAGCCGGTCGGCCTCAAGTTCAATCCTGTTTAGCGCGGCTTCCGCCCCCGGCGCCGCCTGCCGCCGCGCGAGTCCGAGCGCAACACTCAATCGTGCCAATGGAGATCTCAGTTCATGAGAAACGTCCTTCAGCAGGCGCGATTGTGAGTCCATTAGGGCTTCAATGCGCTCTGCCATGCGATCAAAATCACGCATCAGCTGGGCGAGTTCGTCGCGGCGTCCCTTCATCGGAGCACCAGTGCGGGCCGTGAGATCGCCTGCCGCCAGCCGTTGCGCCGCCTGCCGCAAGCGCACCACCGGGCTAGTGAGCGACCAGGCCAGCAGGTAGCAAACCAGCCCGGATGAAATCACCGCAATGGTCAGACCAAGGCTGGGAATGCCGTGAGGACCGAATACCCGCGGGCCCGCCGGAAATTCCAAAACCAGAGTGTAGTTCTGTCCGTCGATGCTTTGACTTTGCCGGTAGAAACGCTCCGGCATAAAACTGTCTAACCAACTGCGGTGACGGACGCGGCCCGTCCGCCGCATATCTTCAATCCAGGGAAAAACCATCCGCCCCGATATCTCCTTGCCCGACGGGTCGAAAATAAACGCATGCACGTGTTGCGTGTTCTCCAAGTCCTCCACATAACTCCTGGCCGCCGGTTCACCGCCGTCTTTGTACGCCGCCACCGATTCGGTGGCAACGCGCGCGACCATGCTTTCAATCCCTGGTTCTCGGGTCGGGCGCAACGCAATCACGACCAGAATCGCCAGCACTAGAAAAAGCGCCTGAGCCGCCCAGAACGATAGAAAAATCTTCAGGAAGAGGCTTCTCATTTCCGCGCCTTCGCTCCCGGACGCGCGAACATGTACCCCACGCCGCGAATGGTCTTGATGTGGTCGCCGCTTTCGTCACTATCGCCAAGCTTCCGCCGGACCTTGCTCACATGCATGTCGATGCTGCGATCGAATGGCATAAACTTACGGCTGAGCACAGCATTGACCAGCCGCTCCCGCGTCACCACTCTTCCTGCCTCCCGCAGCAGCACTTCAAGCAGATTGAATTCCACCGAGGTTAGGTCCACAGGCTGACCGGCACGGAAGACGTTGCGTGTGGCCGGATCCAGTTCCACATCGCCAACACTTAGGAGCTCCGGCGCCATGTCTGCGGTTTTACCAGGCTTGGTTCGACGCAATATCGCCCGTATTCGCGCTACCAGTTCGCGGGGATTAAAAGGTTTTGGAAGATAATCGTCCGCCCCGATCTCAAGGCCGACAATGCGATCGACGTCCTCGCCGCGGGCCGTCAGCAGCAGCACTGGGATTTTGGAAACGCTACGAAGCCGCCTCAACACTTCAAAGCCATTTATGCCCGGCAGCATGACGTCCAGCACTACAAGCGCATAGTCGCCGGAGAGCCCGCGCTGCAATCCCTGCTCGCCGTCGTGTACTGCATCCGACGTAAATCCCTCGGACGTCAGATATTCCTGCACCAGACCGCACAGCTCGACATCATCATCCACCACCAGTATGCGATCCATGTTCCCACTACCCATTAAACACCGAGCTTTCCTGCTGCTTGGTAAAGATTTGTGATTGCTGAGTGGCCTTCCAGCTACTACCTGCCGCTGGTGGCCCCTTCGGAAACTCTCGCCGCTAAGGGCAGTACCGAGTCCGACAATGCACTCTTTACAAAACTTTACCGCGCTTGACCGACTCTTTACCCCATCATTTCTGGAGACGTGTTCCTATTAGCAAGGACATTCCGGGTCTGCCCCCGGCTCAGGAGGAATTATGAAAGCAAGTCGTTTTCGGATTTTCGCGGCCAGCACGGCACTGCTCGTCGTGCTCGGGATAGCCGCCGCTTTGGCACAAGGCATGCATCATCATGGTGGATCCATGGGAGGCGAATTTGGATTCGGTGATCACATGCTCGGCTACTTCACCGACGTCCTCGACCTGACCCAGGCGCAGCAAGATCAGGCCAAGGCCATCATTGAAAAGGAAAAGCCCGTCATCCAACCGCTCATCAAGCAACTCATGCAGGCCCACAAGGACATGAGCAGCCTGGAAGATAGTGGAACGTTCGACGAAGCCAAGGTGCGCGCCCTCGCGGCCCAGAATACCCAGGCCATGACCGAATTGTTCGTCCAGAAAGCTCGTATCCATTCGGAGCTCATACAGATTCTGACACCCGACCAGAAAACCAAGCTCCAGCAGCTCCGGGCCAAGCACGAAGCTCGCATGAAGAATCACGCACATGGGCAGGCGGCGGACACGAACTCCAATTGAACGTAGCGCGTCTCTCTCCTACACCGGGCGAAGTCGGGGTGGCAAGCTCCGTACTCGCCCGGCCTTTTTTGATCTGAGTTGAGCGCAACATGGAAAAAGCCGATCTCATCTCCGCCGGAATGACCTTCTTCGCGGAATCGATGCTGTGGATCTGGTCCTGCATTTTGCTCACTACCGCCTTCTTCGTGTTGCGGCCATCCCTGCGAAAATCCGCACCCCGCGCTGCTACAATCGCATCAACAAGAGTTCATGATCCCGAAGAAGTTACGCCCTCTCGTCCCCTACCTTAAGCGCTACCAGCGCGGCCTTATCCTGGGCGGCCTCTGCGTCCTGCTGACGAATGCGATTTCGGTTCGCTACCCCCTCATTCTACGAAAGGCGACCGACGATCTGGTTCACACCGGCGTCACCAGCCGGATACTGCTGTACTACGCTTCTCTCATTATCGGAGTTTTTGTCGCCAAGGGCATCTTTCAGTTTCTTACGCGCTGGATCGTCATCGGCATTTCTCGCGACATCGAGTTCGATTTACGCAACGATCTGTTCACACATCTGGAGCACCTTTCGTATTCCTATTACCAGCGAAATCGCACCGGCGACATCATGGCGAAAGCCACCAACGACCTGAGCGCGGTGCGCAACCTGCTCGGTCCCGCGATCATGTATTCGGCCAACACCATTGTGTTCACGGCGTTCGCTTTGTATTACATGCTCCGGATCAGCCCCAAACTCACGCTCGTCGCGTTTCTGCCCTTGCCCGTAGCGAGCATCGTGATTCAATATTTCGGCCGCCGGATTCACGAGCGCTTTGAGCGCATTCAGGCAATGTTTTCCGATATATCAGCCCGCGCTCAGGAAAACTTCTCGGGCGCGCGCGTTATCCGGGCCTACGTGCAGGAAGAAGCGGAAATCGCCGCCTTCGAAAATGCGAACGAAGAGTACATCCGCCGCAGTCTGAAACTCGTTCGTCTGATGGGGATGTTGTGGCCGACGCTGGAGCTCATGCTCGGCATTGCAGTGATGATCGTCCTCTGGCTGGGTGGGCGCCAGGTCATTCTAGGCAGGATATCCCCCGGCGACTTCGTCGCCTTCAATACCTACATGGTGCAACTCACGTGGCCGGTGATTGCTCTGGGGTGGGTGATCAATATCTTTCAGCGTGGCACCGCGTCCCTGGGCCGGATCAATCAGATATTCTTCGAAAAACCGGAAATTGCCGACGATCGAGACACGTCTCCAGTTGCGCGTCAATTGCAACTGGCGATGAATCAAGATGCAAACATCCCCACCAACAGCGAGCAGCACCGTGAACTTCGTGGAGAAATCGAATTCTGCAATCTTAACTTCGGCTACAACGGCGTACCCGTTCTGAAAGATGTCAACCTGCGGATTCCAGCGGGCTCGAGCCTCGCGATTGTGGGCCCAACCGGCTCCGGCAAGACAACTCTGGTGAGCCTTGTCGCGCGAACCTATGATGCCGAACCGGGCGCCGTGCTGATCGATGGCCGACCGATCCGGGAATTTCCACTCGAAACCTTGCGACGCAATATAGGCTTTGTCCCGCAAGAGACATTCCTGTTCAGTCTCACGATTCGGGAGAATATCGCTTTCGGAAACGACGAAGCTGCTTTCGAAGGGATCAAAGCCGCCGCCGAAGCCGCCAACATCGCCCAGGACATCGAAAGCTTCCCTGAAGGCTATGAAACCACCGTCGGCGAGCGTGGCATCTCACTTTCAGGAGGCCAGAAACAGCGCACTGCCATCGCGCGGGCATTGCTGCGGAGCCCGCGCATCCTGATTCTTGACGATGCTCTTTCCAGCGTCGACACCCACACCGAAGATAAGATTCTCAACCACCTTGGTGAGATTATGCGCGGACGCACGACCATCTTCATTTCGCACCGCGTCTCTACCGTCCGCAATGCCGACCGCATCGCGGTCCTCCACCAGGGGCGCATCGTCGAACTCGGCAGCCACGACGAACTGATCGCCCGTAATGGCTATTACACCGAGCTCTACAACAAGCAATTGCTGGAAGAAGAACTGGCGGAAGTCTAAATACTTCTAGGCCGGCCGCTATTTTTTCGCCGTCAAATCGCAAGCGCGCTTGATGCGCGCCAGATCCAGACCACCGGGCGAGAATTCCGCGATCTCGGGACCCTTTCGGCCACGAATCTCTATCTTAAAAACGTGAGCTCCGAGGAGCGCCCGCGTTGTGCCCTTGTCCATCGAGAGAAAACGGTCGCGAATCCAGTTCCAGCCGTGATAACCGTGATCCTCATCGACGCGGACCAGAACTTCCATCTGCGGTTGTCCCCAAAAACCAGGACGATTGGGAGGCCCGAGCCGCATGCCGGGATTGAAATCCGCATACGTATACTTGCCGTTCGTGCAGATCATTTCGATGCGCGGCTTATAATCCGGATCTTCGCTCAGATAGTTGTCCGCCAGCAGTTCGAAGCGAACCTTTTTGGCGGCGGTCATCTTGTCTTCGGAGTGGAACTCCACCCACTTCCCTCCAACGCCCACGCCATCGCTTTCATCCTGATTGCGGCTTCGCACGATATCTTGACCAGCGGCTGAGATCAACGCCGCCAAAATAACACCAATGCATGCAACGATTGCCGCCGACAGCCGGACACCGCCGAATTCTCTACCAATGAAATGCAATCCGTTCAAAGTTTCCTCCCCGAATAAAACATCCCTTACCTATATTGAACCGGGAAATCCGGCAAGGGTTGCATCGGTCCGCGTTCGCGAACAGACTGCCGCCACTGCTGCCGGTGCAATTGTGCGCCTTTGTTCCTGTAGACGACAATCATTCTGCCAAGCAGCACCATCTAGTGCGGGAGATTATGACCCTTCCAATCAGCAAGCACTATCGTCCCATGGAAGCGCTTCCAGCCTCCGAACTGCCTACCGGCGACGACTGGCAATACGAGCCGAAATGGGACGGCTTCCGTTGTCTTGCCTTCCGAGATGGCAAGACGGTGTCCTTGCAATCTAAGTCAGACAAGCCTTTAACCCGCTATTTTCCCGAGCTCGTTTCAGCTTTGCAAGCGGTGAAAGCAAGCAAATTTGCCCTCGATGGCGAGATCGTCATTCCAATACGAAACTCTCTTTCGTTCGAGCATTTGTTGATGAGAATTCATCCCGCGTCCAGCCGTATTCTGAAGCTGAGCACCGATACGCCGGCGACCTTGATCGTCTTCGACCTCCTCGTGAATGATCGGGGCGTTTCTCTTGTGAAGCTGCCCCTCGAGAAACGTCGGCAGCAACTGCAACAGTTTGCAGCTAAGTACCTGAAGAGCAATTCGTCGATTCGGCTGTCGCCGGTTACCACCGATTTGTCAGTCGCGCGCAAATGGTTCCGCATGAATGTCGCGCTCGATGGCGTGATCGCGAAACGACGCGATCTTCTATATCAAACCGGCGAACGTACTGGCATGCAAAAAATCAAACGGCAGCAGACCGCCGACTGTGTTGTCGGAGGCTTTCGGTATCTGGAGAAAAAACCGTTGGTGGGCTCGCTGCTGTTAGGTCTCTACAACGATTCAGGCGAACTGGATCACGTGGGATTTACCTCATCGATCCAAGACGAGCAGCGTCCGAGTTTAACCCGCAAGTTGCGCGCGCTGATACACGAGCCGGGCTTCACCGGCAAGGCTCCCGGAGGCCCAAGCCGCTGGAGCACCAAGCGTTCCACCGAATGGCAACCTTTGTCTCCGAAGCTGGTGGTGGAAGTTCAATTTGACCACTTCACTGGCGGACGATTTCGCCACGGAACAAAATTCCTGCGCTGGCGTCCTGAGAAGTCGCCGCGGGACTGCACGATCCATGAGGTTGAGCGCGAAGCGCGTTCGGCGTTACATTTGCTGTGAAAGGCTTTCCAGAAGGTAGAGAACCTCGCTCTGAGGTCATGAACTAGCGCAAGGAGTTCAGCGCGGACTCAGTTGCTTTCAATTTTTTCGCAACGCTCGCGGGATCGCCAACCTGAAAGCTATTGGGGGCCGTGTGGTTGGGGTGCTCGATGCGGTGCCAGGTGTTCATACTCAGCAGGTACGACGACCGGGCTTCGGTCCAACTCGCCTTCCGCAACTCTGCCGTCTGGCCAGACCGCTGAGCTTTTCGCGTGCTCACGTCGCCGAGGCCGGAATAGGCGTCGGCCGCCGCATACACGGCATCGAGGTCGGCAGTCTCAGTGGAGATCAGAGGTTCAGCAACCCGGAGCGCCTGTTGAAAGTAGTCAGCCGCCAGTTGATCGTGTCCGGCCTGAGCGGCCGCTTCGCCCAGTTTGACATCGCACGCTGCCACGGCGCTCGCCTTATCTGTTGTGCCTGCTTTATAAAGAGATTCCTCAAGCGTTCGGGCACCCTCGAACATTGCTATCGCGGCGTCGGAGTTTTTGGCCGACATCAGGATTGTTCCTCGCGCTGCCATCACTGCCGCAAGAATGCCCCTCTGCTGCGCATTCTGCGGAGCAGCGGCAACCAGGCCGCGCATGATCTCGAGGCCCTTGCTGGAATAGTCCAGCGCCGTTTCAAGCTTGCCCACTCTATTCCAGGCTGTCGCGGTATTGACGTAGGTGATCGCAAGACCCTGACGCAGCAAAGCATTTTTTGGGTCCGCCTGGACCAATTCCTGATAAATCGTCAAGCCCTTCATATTATTTTCTGCGGCGTTCTCATAATCGCCGAGATCGTCGTAGACGCTCGCAATCGATCCATAGGCAATCGCTACACTCCTTTGATAGCGAAGTTCCGGCGAAAGCTGCGTCAATTTGCGATTGATTTCCAGCGCCCGTTCATAATTCACGAGCGCAGCGCGTGGATCGGTCGTCTCGAGAATGTTGCCGATGTCGTTCAAATCCATCGAGTATCCGTGCAGTGTGCGCACATCGTCGGGCTTGATCTTGAGAGCAATTTCATCGGCTGCCAGCGCCCGCCGATAGTCCTCGACAATTTTTTGAGTTGCCGCAGGGTCGCCAGGATATCCAATCGTGCCAGAGACTTCATGATCGAAGCTCAGTTCGTAAAGGATCTTGGAGTTGTCAGCCTGAGACTGGTTGAGACTCTCGGAAATTGCGATCGCATGATCGATGTCATCCCGCGCTCCACGCATATTTCCGATCGCCCATTGCTGGTGCGCCACCAGCCGAAAGCCTTGTGCTAACCCCAGACGATCGTTCCAGTCGCGGGATGCGGCATCGATTCGCTTGCGGATCTCTAGCGCCTTCCTGTAACTGGCCAGGGTCCCCGAGGAATCACCCAGGTTGTTCTCCAGGTAATCTCCCTGCACTGCCCCGACCTTCTCATAAGCTGCTGCCAGTTCTCGCTGCAATCCGACGTCGCCGGATGATTCCTGGGCAAGCCCGTTGAGATATTGAAGCGCCCGATCGACGATTATTTTTCTGGCGGGCGTCGAGCCCGGCAGATCTTTGATGGAGTCATGCACATCAAAAATCAAAGAATTGGACAGGCTGCGGATATCGTTGAAGCGACGCTGCGCAATCCGCTTCTCTCGGATTGTAATGACTAGTCCAACGACTAATATGAGCGCGACCACCGCGGCCGCCGTCACGCCCGTTTTGTGTCGAGTGATAAATTTCGATGCGCGATAACCGGCCGTGTCTTTGCGGGCGATGACCGGAAGGTTCGCCAAATTTCGCCGGATGTCTTCCGCAAACTGCTCCACTGAAGCGTAGCGGCGTTGCGGTTCTTTACGCAAAGCCTTCAGCACAATGTTGTCCAGGTCGCCTTTCAATTGTTTGGCGAGTTTCTCGGGCGCGACAACATAATCGTTACCGTTCGATTCCGCCCCTGAGCCGTGGGCTAGATTCTTGCCCGATCGTGCGACCGTGCTCGGCTTCAGTGGTTCATATTCGCACGCTGCGCGGCCCGCTTCGTGCGCAGAGTTGCTGTTGGTTGGGTAAGGACTTCGTCCCGTGAGCAATTCGTACAGGATCACGCCGAGCGAATAGACATCGCTCGCGGTAGTGATCGGTTCGCCTCGAACTTGTTCCGGGCTCGCATATTGTGGTGTCAACAGGCGAAACAGGGTGCGGGTCGATTCGCCTTCGGCGCCCACCGGTTCCACTTCAAGAATCTTGGCGATTCCGAAATCCAGCAACTTCGGCACGCCGTCCACGGTAACCAGAATATTTCCGGGCTTGAGATCGCGATGAATGATTAGCCGCTGATGCGCAAACTGTACCGCATCGCAGACATGAAGAAACAACTGCAGTCGTTCGTTCACAGAGAGCTTTCGCTCGCCACAATACTCGTCAATGCGCGTGCCTTCGATCAACTCCATTACGAGGTAGGGCACGCCATTTTCGGTGGAGCCCCCATCGTGCAGGCGTGCAATGTTGGGATGATCAAGCGACGCCAGAATCTGACGTTCGTTGCGAAAGCTTTCGAGTAGCGCTCCCGATCCACCCTGAACAAGTTTGATCGCGACTTCCTTGGTGTATTGGCCGTCCGCGCGGACAGCACGATACACTTCACCCATTCCTCCGCGCCCGATCTCTTCGGTGATCTCATAGGGACCGATCCGCTGCCGATTGGGGCGTGTGGAAGATGCGTTGGCCCATTCTTCAAGGTGGGACGCAGACTCGTTCAGGAAATCAGTTCCAGCCTGATCGTGAAAAGAGAGCAGTGATCGCACCTCGCCTTGCAGTTCCGAATCGGCCTGGGGGAGGCTATCGACAAAGGTTTCACGCTCCCCGGCCTCGAGCGTCATCGCTTCGCCAACCAACTGCTTGACGCGTTCCCACCGTTCCGGGTTCATGCCTGCGCTTCTCCCGTCATGGCTCGAAGCAACCACGCGCGTGCGATCAGCCAGTCTCGTTTCACTGTCGCCGGTGAGACGCCTAGAGCCTCGGACGTATCCTCGATCGTTAGCCCGCCGAAGAAGCGCAGTTCCACAATCCGGCCTTGCTGTTCATCCAGTTCGGAAAGTTCCGTCAGGGCCTTGTCAAGATCGATCACATCCATATTGACCTTTTGCGGGAGCGCGATCGTCTCGTCCAACGCGAGCGTGCAAACGCCGTTTCCGCGCTTCTTTGCATCGCGAGAGCGCGCGTGGTCGACCAGAATTTGCCGCATGAGGCGGGCAGCGATCGCAAAGAAATGCGCGCGATTCTGCCACTGCGGGGGATCCTGCCCGGCAAGCCGCAAATAAGCCTCGTGCACGAGAGCGGTGCTTTGCAGCGTGTGGTCGCCTCGCTCCCCTCGAAGATGACGGCTGGCCATGCGGCGAAGTTCCGCATAGACCAGCGGCATTAACTGCTCTAGCGCCTGACGGTCGCCTTCACGCCAGCGAAGCAGGAGTTTCGTAACGGGAGTGGATGGGTCAGATGCCAAGCGGAGCTTCCATGCACCTCGGGGGCGGCGCTTAACGAGGCAGCATAGCCTCTTTTAGTAATGCTGTCAATCGACTGAAAACAGACGGGTTACAGAAACAATTGATCAGCCGCCAAGCTCCTTTTGCGTTGCCCGATCGAGCCGACAGACTTTTGAGCCAATTTTCCGCAAGTTTCCGCATTTGATCATCAAGGAACAGAACGAGGCGGCGGATGGAGGCAGGGGAGCTTTCATCCGCTAACCAAAACGCGGTATCCGCCCGATGAATCATCACCGGTTTAACGCTCAAATGAAACATCACAGACAAGCCAGGAGAGAAACAATGACGACCCTATCGATGATTTCCGCGACGAGGCATGTCCTGCTAGAGGGTGAAGTGAAAGCCAGAGGGCTCTACCGCCAGTCTCCGCGCGCAATCCGGCTCATGTTCTTTGCGTGCCTGGCGCTGGTATCCACCGCCACCGTCAGCGCCCAGACTTACAAGGATATTTTTGACTTCGATGGAACGACCCACGGATGCTGCCCGCAATATCCAAACGCAATGGCTCAGGGGCAAGATGGCAATCTCTACGGCACAACGCCAACAGGAGGCTCCAGCAACGTAGGGACTATTTTCAAGATCACGCCCACGGGCACCCTCACAGTTCTCTTCAACTTCGACATAACTCATGGCAGCACTCCCAATGGCGGCCTGATACTGGGCGTGGATGGAAATCTCTACGGCACCACAGAGCACGGCGGTGCTCATGCCTATGGCAATATCTATAAAATAACACCCACTGGAACATTAACCGTGCTCTATGACTTCACGGGAGGTAAAGACGGAGGGAATCCATTAGCGCCGCTCGTCCTGGGTACGGACGGGAACTTCTATGGCACATCGTATCCGGGAGTTGCTTTCAAACTGTCATCCAAAGGGATCTTCACATTTCTAAACAAGACTCCCTCGATCTCCTATGGCCCGTTGACCCAAGGCACCGACGGCGCATTCTATGACGCCACCGAGTTCGGTGGTACGGGTTCACTGGGTACCGTGTTCAAGGTGTCGGGAAAGAAAGTCACAACCCTGTTCAGCTTTGACACGATCCATGGCAGTTTCCCGTTCGGCGGGCTCGTGCAGGCGAGCGATGGCAATTTCTATGGAACCACTTCCGCCGGCGGAAGCGGAAATGCCGGCACTATCTTCAAAATCACTCCCACCGGAACCATAACGGTTCTCAACAGTTTCGACTCAGCTCATCCCGTTAATGGCTACCTGGCGTATGGCGGCCTCGTTCTCGGCACAGATGGAAATCTTTACGGCTCGACCATCTTCGGTGGAAGCGGCGGCAACGGCACGCTCTTCAAGATAACTACGGCCGGCGCTTACACGGTTCTCTCCAATTTCGATACTACCCGTGGTGCCGGAGCATACGCTACTCCATTGCAGCATACGAATGGCAAGATATTTGGCCTTAGCGCACGCGGCGGTGCTTCTGGGAAGGGAGTAGCCTACAGTCTCGACAACGGCATTGCGCCATTCGTCGCGTTAACAACGACGGTTGGCCTTGTCGGCAAGGCCGTCGGGATTCTCGGCGGCGGCTTTACCGGCACCACGAGCGTCAAGTTCAACGGCGCATCGGCAAACTTCACCGTAGTCTCCGACACCTATCTAACCGCGAAGGTTCCTGCCGGAGAAACCGGCATCGTCAGCGTCACAACACCATCGAGGACTCTTCTGAGCAGCAAGATATATCGCGTGACGCCGAAAATCACTAGCCTCACTCCCATCAGTGGCAAAGTTGGAAGCTCAGTGGTGATTGCGGGCTCGGGCCTCATTCATGCAGCGACGATCACTGTGGGCGGGGTGAAAGTCACTGCATTCACGGTGAACTCCGACAAGCAAGTTACGTTCACTGTGCCGACGGGAGCCAAGACTGGAAAAGTCGTCCTTACAACCGCAGGAGGAAAAGCGACGAGCAGCGCCGTCTTCACGGTCACGCCCTGAGGGATAGTAGAGGACTCGAAGTGTGGAATTTGCCTGGGTTATGGAATGGTGGGCGGTGCAGGACTCGAACCTGCGACCTCCTCGGTGTAAGCGAGGCGCTCTAACCAACTGAGCTAACCGCCCACTTGCGGATGGGACTAAGTTTTCGTCCCGTCTTCGTTCTTAAATACAAATGAAGCGCAGTCCCTAGTTGAGAATACTGGACGCTTCCAAGCGGGTCAAACTCCTCAGATCGCGGGTCGCCAGCGCCTTGCATATGGCTGCTACACTTTTTGCGTGCGTCAGCTGATCGTTAACGCGGATGATCTCGGTCTCACTCCAGGAGTCAACCGTGCGATCCGCGAAACTCATGTTGATGGCATCGTCACGTCGGCGACGCTAATGGCAAGCGGCGCGGCGTTTCACGATGCGATCGAGATCGCGCGCTCCGAAAAGAATCTGTCGGTAGGTTGTCATGTTGTGCTGGTCGATGGAGCGCCTGTCTCCGAGCATTCCTCCATTCAGACGCTGCTCGCGAATCGCTCCGTGCGGCCAGGCCGATTCTATCCCCGAATTTCAGCCGTAGCTGCGCGCTCTGTCTTCGGACGTCTTGATCCTGATCAGTTAGTGAACGAGATCGTCGCTCAAATCAGAAAGATTCAAGCCGAGGGTTTGCAGGTAACGCATCTCGACACCCACAAGCATACGCATATCTTTCCGCAGATTCTTCGCGCGCTGGTGAAAGCGGCACGGATCTGCGGCGTGCCTGCCATTCGCAACCCGTTTGTTCCTGCACGATCGCTACGGCCGCAACAGTTTTCTCGACGCCCGCAGTTATGGAAACGCTACGGCCAGGTGCGTGTGCTGCATAGCTTCGCCGCCCAATTTCACGACAAAATGAAACGTGCCGGACTATCCACCCCGGATGGTGTTGTTGGCGTGATCGAAACCGGATCGTTTGACAGCTCTCTGCTTCGCCAGGCACTGACGGATTTACCCGACGGCACTTGGGAACTGGTGTGCCATCCAGGCTACGACGATGCCGATCTGCGCGCCGCCAACACGCGGCTGCTGAGGTCCCGTGAACTCGAGCGCCAGCTCTTCACGTCGCCTGAGTTGCGGCAATTTCTTGAGGAGCAGGGGATACGGCTGATCAGTTATCGCCAGTTGGTCAAAGGGTAAAGCGCGAAAGACATTGGACAACCCTGTATGCGCATATTTGTCGGAATCGATCTTGAGGAAGAAATTCGTACGAAGATCGCGCGCTTTCTCGACGGTGTACGTGGGTTCGCGCCGGACGCAAGATGGGTAGCCTCCGAATCCTTGCACGTAACGCTTAAGTTCATCGGCGAGCAGAAGCCAGAAGAGGTTGCGGCCGTCGCCGGACGCTTAGAGACCGTTCAAGGCAACCGCACAGACATTCGATTGTCTGGACACGGTTTCTTCCCTACTGCCAAGGCGCCGCGAGTGTTCTGGATCGGAATCAACGCGGGGCTGGCACTCGCCGAACTAGCAAGCAGCATAGATTCGACGCTTGGCGAACTGCAGATCCCACGTGAGGAACGCTCCTTCAGCCCGCACCTAACTCTCGCGCGAGGCAGAGGAGGGTCCGGCGCGCCGAAATGGAGTAAAGGAGATGGACCAAATTCCACCTTCGCCGAGTTACAAAAACGGCTCGCAGCCATGAGCGAACTTGACTTCGGTACCATGACGGCCCGCGAGTTTTTTCTTTACCGGAGCCAGCTCTCTCCGAGAGGATCGAAGTACACCAAGCTTCAGGGGTTTCCGTTATCCTGATCCTCCACCCTCTATGAACGCGTATCTGATCGCTGCCGCGCTGGGCTACGTGCTGGGATCCATTCCTTTTGGATATTTGTTGGTACGCATTTTTCGCGGAGAAGATGTCCGCTCAAGCGGCAGCGGCAACATAGGCGCCACCAATGTCGCGCGAAGGTCGCCGACGCTCGGTATCGCAACGCTATTGCTCGATGCGGGAAAAGGACTCGCAGCCGTTCTGATTGCAAGAAGCCTCTTCACGACACCGCAACAGCAACTTCTCTTGACTACCGCAGCACTGTTTGCCATCGTCGGGCATCTGTTTCCGGTTTGGCTTAGATTCCGCGGAGGAAAGGGCGTGGCTACCGGCCTGGGATCCTTTGCCTTGATCGCTCCTAAATCGATCCTGTGCGCGGTCGCGATTCTTGTCGTCGTAATAGCGATCTTTCGTTTCGTATCTCTCGGATCCGTGACCGCCGCCCTCACATTCCCTCTTCTGGTTTGGATCCTGCACGAATACGCCGAACCTGGAGTTCTCTTGCTTCTAGCCACCGCGTCAGTGCTCATTATCTGGAAGCACCGCGAAAATATCGGCCGGGTCGCCGCGGGGACAGAGCCGAAGGTGCGATCCAGGGAGGCCGGAAAGCCATGAGCCGCATTGCGATCATCGGAGCGGGTGCTTGGGGGACAGGTCTGGCTATCGTTCTCGGGAGAAAACAAAATCATGCCGTCCGGTTGTGGGCAAACGAACCGGAAGTGTGTCAGAGCATCGCAAAGTCGCACGTCAACGAACATTTCCTGCCGGGCTTCACGTTGCCAGACTCCATCACGGCCACCAATGATTTGTCCCACGCATTGCAAGCCGCAGAAATCGTTGTCAGCGTCATGCCGTCGCAGCATTGCCGCTCGCTGTTCATCGGTATGGCGGCTGACGTCCGTCCCGAAACCCTCTTTGTCAGTTGCACGAAGGGTTTGGAAGACGGAACGTTGCTGCGGATGACTGAGGTGATTGCAGATGTGCTAAAGACGCACAAATTTACACCGCGCGTCGGTGCGCTCAGCGGTCCTTCCTTCGCGAAGGAGGTTGCGCGTGGAGATCCAACCGCCGTAACGGTCGCATCTGTCGACAGCGAGCTGGCGCGCACCGTGCAAGACGCTTTCAACGACTCCCGCTTCCGTGTTTACACCAACGACGATGTGATCGGCGTAGAACTGGGCGGTGCGCTGAAGAACATCATCGCGATCGCTGCCGGCGTTTGCTCCGGTCTGGGACTTGGCCACAATTCTGCCGCCGCGCTGATCACGCGCGGCCTGGCTGAAATCGCCCGCCTGACGGTCGCCTGCGGTGGCCGTCTTGACACGATGGCGGGACTCGCCGGCCTCGGCGACCTCGTCCTCACCTGCACTGGCGACCTTTCGCGCAACCGCGCTGTGGGCATCGAACTCGGCAAAGGAAGAAAGCTGCCCGACATCATTGCGGACATGCACGGAACTGTCGCGGAAGGCATCTTCACGACCAAAGCGGCGGTCGGTCTCGCAACGAAGAAAGGCATCGAGATGCCGATCACCGAACAGATGTATGCCATCCTGGAAAACGGAAAGTCGCCGCAGACAGCGATTGAGGATCTGATGACTCGCGTCGCAAAACGCGAAGGATAGTCTACTCTTATCTACTACCTCAAGGCCCCGCCACGCAGACGAAAAATATCGATTCGGCAAATCCTTGTTAATGCACAGATCATTCCCCCTCGGATGAGCGGCGCAGAGTCGACAGTCGAGATCCGAGCCTGCGATTAAATGCATTGTTTTCTCCCATCGGTTGTTTATGCGGACTAATCGAGATGGCCAGGAACTAACAGCACTAATGGTGTCTTCAGTTATTTGATCGGGGCTCCCGGTAATAATTCTTTTTTATGGGAGTAATAACTTTCTGTTCTTAGTTAGGAAACCGATACGCATTATAGAAACTATGCGTTGGACTGCCCGATTGTTAATCAGTACGGTCGCTGTGCTGGTAACGAATGCGTTCGGTCATTCGTTGCATGCACCAGGGGAGAAAGCGAGACATATATGAGAGGCCGCTGCTATATAGGGGCTGCAGTCGCTATGACGGCCATTTTGCTGGCGACTGCAGGACACGCGCAAGACCAGGTGAGCACCACCCCGCCCACCAACCAGGCAATTCTCGATCACATGCAAGACCTGGAACAGCAGGTCAAGCAATTGCGTGCAGAGGTCGCCACGCTCAAGAGCAGTGACAAACCAGCGTTAGCCGCCACGGTCGAGGTACCGAAAGAAAATCTGGTCAGCAGTACGTCCGGAGAGCCCGCGGCGCCACCGTCCCCATCCCTGGCCAGCCTGCTTGGACCAACCTCGATGAGCGGCTTTGTAGATCTGTACTATGGCCAGAATTTCAACAATCCAGCGGGGCGGGCCAATGGCCTGCGTTTTTTCGACAATGCCACTAACCAATTCGGCTTGAACTTGGTTGAGTTGGTGGTGGACAAGGCACCCGATGTCACGAACAGCCGAACTGGCTACCACGTAGCCCTTGGATTCGGACAAGCCATGAATGCCGTCAATGGCTCTGAACCCCAGGCCGGTCTGGGTTTTGACCAATATCTGAAGGAAGCCTACTTTTCCTATCTAGCGCCAGTCGGCAAGGGGCTCCAATTTGATGTCGGCAAGTTTGTGACGCCCCACGGCGCTGAGGTCATTGAGACCAAGGACAACTGGAACTACTCGCGCGGCATTCTGTTCAGCTACGCCATCCCTTACTACCACTTTGGGGCACGGGCGAAATATGCCTTCAACGACAAGTACTCGCTCAGTGGATTTTTCGTCAACGGCTGGAACAATGTCGTCGACAACAATACCGGGAAAACCTACGGTGTGAGTTTTGGCTGGAACCCGAACAAAAAGTTCGGCGTCATCCAGAACTACATGGCGGGTCCTGAGCAGAACAACATCAACGCCACGTGGCGTCAGTTGAGCGACACGGTAATCACTTATTCGCCAACCAGCAAGTTGTCGTTCATCGTCAATGGCGACTACGGACGCGGCGACCGCATTGACGAGGGCGAAGGCACCTTTTCGAAGCCAGTTTACTGGACCGGCGTCGCCGGTTACGTGAAGTATGCCTTCACCGGTAGCTCGGCATTCAGCGCACGCTACGAGTACTACGACGACCACGACGGTTTCACGACAGGAACAGCTCAGCACTTCAATGAGTTCACTACCACCCTGGAGCGGGTTGTGGCCCACCACATTATCAGTCGCTTCGAGTTCCGCCGTGACAGGTCGAATCAGCCGGCTTTCCTGAAGGGCGATAACCCGGTGACCTCGCAGAACACGCTGACCGCCGGGCTGGTATTCACGTTCGACAGCCGAGAAGGCAAGTAACTATGCGCACCGCACCGATCATGCAATTCGATTTCGGGCAACCGTGGGCCAGGTTGCTCGTTCTATGGGGATCAGCGGCTTGGGTTCAATCCCAGTCCCCTGGTGCTAGCGCCCATGCCGCCCCCCGCCCATTTCCGAGATTAGCCGGTCGCCGGAGCACTATCCCGGGCCAACGGAGTTCTCGATGAACGGCGCGCGAATGGCATGGAACGTAGCGCTGGTGCTGTTAGCGGGCACCAGCCTGTTCGCAGGCTTGACATTGCTGGACGCCACGCCGCTCTCATCGGTTCTCATCATCCTGGGAGCAATGGGCTTCCTGATGTCTCCGGTAGCTAGTTTGTGCGGAGGCACGGGGCGACCTACCAATATGCACGGGAAGTGGCAATCGAATTACACACTGCGGAGGTCTTTTCGCCTCCACGACAAGGAGAAGATGAATGTCAGGTCCAAAAGCAAACTCTAGGAAGCCATCACTTTCTGAAAAGTTCGCACGACTCCGCACACGTCTGAAAGACAGCGAGTGGCGCAGATACGGTGCGCTCCTCCTCGTGGGCAAAGCCCTCGGCATGGTGATCGTGTTGCTCACGATAACCGTGATCTCAGGTTTGTTCTTCGCCCATGTCCACGCGCAAACGGGCGCTCCTGAAGTTAAAGGCGCGGACGTCGTGAACCCCGTGAACACAGCCTGGACGTTGATAGCGGCGTTTCTGGTTTTTGGCATGCAGGTCGGCTTCACCATGCTGGAAGCGGGCTTCTGCCGGTCACGCGAAACTGTAAACGTGCTCATGGAGTGCGTCGTGGACACATGCCTTTGCGGCCTGCTCTTCTATGCCTTCGGCTTTGCCTTTATGTTTAGCCACGGCAATGGACTCATCGGATTCCACTGGTTCTTCCTGCAAAGCGCGCCAGCAACCTACGAAACGACCGGCATCGCCTTCTTAGCTGTCTGGCTATTCCAGTTCGCCTTCGCGGATACCTGCTCGACTATCACCTCCGGCGCAATGATCGGGCGCACCGGATTCGTGGGCGACCTTCTCTATAGCGTTGCCGTTTCCGGTTTCATTTATCCAATCATTGGCCACTGGGCCTGGGGACCGGACGGCTGGCTGGCTACCATGGGCAGTGATGGCCATTTCTACGCCTCCCTGGGGACGGGCTTCCATGACTTCGCCGGCTCCACTGTTGTTCACACGATTGGGGGATTCATTGCGCTGGCCGGTGCCATAGTCCTTGGCCCACGTCTCGGACGCAAATTCAAGCGCGACGGCGGAGCTCCTATGCTGCCGCACGACCTGACGATTGCTGTAAGTGGCGGCTTGATCCTGTGGTTCGGATGGTATGGCTTCAATCCTGGCAGCACACTTTCCGCCATGGATTT
>QIAJ01000188.1 GCA_003225495.1 Acidobacteriota bacterium | reverse complement strand
GTGTTTCGGTTCCCGCGCCAAACACCGGGGAAGCCAAGTATGTGGTTTTGGGAACGCGGAGCCATTTTCTACCCTAATGGTGGATTGTCAATGGCAACTCCGTGCCAGACGCCCGGTTTGGATGGGTGCAGGGGAACCCTAGCTACAAACAGCGCTCCAGCAGCCAAAAGTGACGCGAGGCTATTTTCCTTCGTTCTCCACAGCACTCGCGTCCACTCCACAGGATGTACACAGGCGAAACATGCTTTCGAGTTGCAGCACAGGTCAAGTTCGGTGCAGAGTAACAGCAGCGACTTATGAAAGCAGTCTCTGAAGTGTGTCCCCTGTGCGCGGGCTCGGGATGGAAAGTTGTCCCGGACGCTCCTGAACGCGGCGTGAAACGCTGCGATTGCCAGTTACGCGCCCGTAGCGATGCCATATTCGTGGCAGCTCGTATTCCCAAACGATACGAGCATTGCGAACTCTCGAATTACGAATTTGAAGGCTCACACCTGCAGCTTGCTCCCGCACGCATGGCCGCATGCCGGTTCGTCGAAGAATATCCGGTGGACAAAACGGGGCTGATGCTGGTTGGCACGATCGGCACGGGGAAAACGCATTTAGCAGTGGGCATCGCAAAGGCGTTGATTCGCGAAAAGGGCATCGCTTGCCTCTTCTACGACTACCGCGAGCTGCTGAAGGAGATTCAGAACTCCTACAACGCATCCGTTCAAACGACCGAGCTGGCATTGTTGAAGCCCGTATTCGACGCGGAAGTTCTGATCCTCGATGAACTCGGCGCCGTGCGGCCCAGTGAATGGGTCTGGGACACGGTGAGCCTGATTCTCAACACGCGCTACAACGACAACCGCACGACCATCATCACGACGAACTTTGCCGACGAGCCAGCTGCGTCCGTTTCGCGATCGCTATCGCCGGCCCGGGCATCAAGGGATGAGACCCTTGGCGACCGCATCGGCGAACGTATGCGCTCGCGGTTGCATGAGATGTGCCGCATCGTCCGCATGGACGGCGCCGACTTCCGGCAGAGGTTCAGGAGCGCGAGTTTTGGATGAAAAATCTACCGTGGGACACCGAGACACGCGAACCTGTTCGGGTTTTGGTTTTCCGCATCTAGGTTTTCTCTGTGACTCCGTGCCTCGGCGGTGAATAAGCACTAGAATCCGAGTGTGCTTAAGGACCGCATCGAGTTCCAGCCGGAACATGACAGCGACGTCTTCTCCGCTGTTCCTTCTGCTCCCGCGGTCTTTCTACTACGCGGCGCCGAATCCTCCGAGCCCTACGCCAGCAAAACAGCCAACCTGAAACGCCGATTGCTGCGCCTCCTCTCTGTTCCCGAAGAGCGCACCAGGCGCCTGAACCTGCGCGATCGCGTTCATTCAATCGAATACACGCCCACCGGCTCGGATTTCGAATCCGGCTTCCTGCTCTACAAGACGTTGCGCAAAGTCTTTCCCAAGACATATTCCGATCGCCTGCGGTTCCGTTTTGCTCCACTCGTCAAGGTGCATCTGGAGAACGAATTTCCGCGAGCATCGATCACAACGCGGCTGGGCCGCGGATCCGGCAAGAATCTCTACTACGGGCCGTTTTATTCCCGCGTCGCCGCTGAAAAGTTTCTCAATGACGCTCTCGATTTCTTCAAAATGCGCCGTTGCGTGGACGATCTCAATCCCGATCCCAAGTTTCCGGGATGCGTCTATTCCGAAATGAAAATGTGTCTGGCGCCTTGTTTCAAGGGCTGCACGGACGATGAATATCGCACGGAGGTCGTCCGGGTGGAGGACTTTCTTAATACGCGCGGCGAGTCGCTGAAGCGCCACCTTGCGGTCGAGCGGGACGATGCGTCAAAGAATCTGGACTTTGAATATGCCGCGACCATCCATGGACGACTCGATAAACTCACGCCCGTGTTGCAACTGATGCCCGAAATCGTTCACCGCATCGACCAGCTGAATGCGCTGGTCGTGCAGCGCTCTTCGCAGGCCGACAGCGTCGCCTTCTTCCGCATAGATGCAGGCGCAATCGTCGGGCCGATCGATTTCCCGATTTCGGCAGCCGAGCACACCAAGTCGCAATCCATGGAAGCCCGCATCCAGACCGCACTCTCGGGCTTAGTCGCGGCCGAGCCCAGCGAGGTGAGCGAGCGCATGGAGCATCTCGCAATCCTGAAGCGGTGGTATTACCGCGGTAGCCGCGTGGGAGAAATTTTCTTCGGTGACTCGAATCACGTACTCCCGATGCGCCGCATCGTCCGCGGAATCAGCCGCGTTTATCGCGGAGAAGCACCCGAGACGTCTTCCCCCGCGGCGCCTGAAGCTCAACTCCAATCTAAGCGTGTAGAGGATCTATGAAGAAGAAAGTCAGCAAGAAGCGCAAATCGAGCGCGGCCCGGCCAGCGCAGACAAATGACAAATCCCTGCGCGAACACCTGCTCTACCTGCTTCGCGACGGCGGAGCTCACGCCGGTTTTGACGCTGCGGTCGGCGACTGGCCGATCCAGTTAGCGGGAGTAAAGGTTGCGAACTTCCCCCACACCGCCTGGATGCTGCTCGAGCATCTTCGGCTTGCACAATTCGACATTCTCGAATTCAGCCGAAATCCGAAGCACGTTTCGCCGCCTTGGCCGGAAGGTTATTGGCCAGCCTCCGAAGCGCCCGCCAGCGAAAAATCCTGGAAGGAAAGCGTCGCGACTTTCAAGAAAGATTTGCAAGCTATGGGCGAATTGGTCGCCGACAAGAAGACCGACTTGTTCGCAGAGATCCCCTGGGGCGACGGACAGACCATCCTGCGAGAAGCCTTGCTGGTGGCTGATCACAACGCGTATCACATAGGACAGCTCGTGATGCTGCGGAAGAGTATCGGGATCTAGCCTCCGCTAATTTGGAATAGCGGCCTGGCTTGCCGCGTCTCATAGGCTCCACGAAATATTGGTGACGCACGACGCAGGTGAGGAAGGTCGCGTCTCCACTACCAAGATGCGGTCATGCGCTTTGTCGAACTGCCACCGAGGTTCTCAAGTCACTCGGCCTTTTGCGGAACACCACTCGCATTCTGTCCCGCCAGCGCTCGTCAATGCCCAGCAACTCCCACTCGATCACCGGCGACAGGTAGCGCAGGATCGTGTCGGTCGCAGGATGCACGTGCAGCGCGGGCGCAATCAGCAACAGAAGCGGCTTCAGCGCCGACAATTCGTCGCCGGGAAAGTATCCGAACTTACGGAATTCGCCACGATCCTGGTGCCAGGCGACTCGCGACCAATAATCCACACCTTGCAGGGGCAGGTGGATATCCTCGTCAGCCTTGAGTTCAACAACAGCCAGCCGGTTCTCGCGTGTCAGTGCCAGCACATCGATCATGGCGCGATCGGCTGCCGAAAATGCGGGGACTTGCGAGTAAACACATTCTGTGCGTAGGCGCCCATCGAGCGCCTCGACATTTCCAAACACCACTAATTCCAACCAGCGTTCCGGACACATGCGCCACAGCCGATGCGCCTTCGGGCCATCTTTGTGACGGATGGCCGCCGCCAGATGCAGCAGATCGACGAACTGGCTTTCGTTCCATTCGTCGAGGACTCTCTCCTCGGCCCCGAGACCAAATGCAATTTCCTGACCGCTCTGGAAATTCCGCGGATTATGCCCTATTCGAGCCTGCGCAAACTCCAGCCCACGGAGGCGGAACGAAATCATCGCCGGGGAAAGAACCACAACTTCTGATTGCGGAAGAATGCGGCGAATCCGTGCGATCGAATCGGCGAAGCGATCTCGTGCCGGGGTTTCATCGATAGCATGCACGAGACGCGTCGCGAGGTTGCCGGATTCGGCGATCTCGGCCTGCGACATCGCGTCATCGAGCTCGTCAAATTCATACAGCTGCCACTTCGCTGCCGTGGCGTGCAAATGCGCCATGCGCTGCTGCGTTAAGGCGAGCGTGCCCTTCGGCAGGATCATCACCAGTCCTTCCACGAGTCGCCGGTCATGCTGCGCGTGGCGGCAGGCATCCAGCCAGAGAAGCCCGCAGGTCAGCGCTCCGTCAATTGTCGATTGCGTTTCCTGGGCGTTTACTCCGACGACCGCCAGCGCTCGTTGTCCCATCTGCAAGAGTCCGCGCAAATATGCTGGGCCGAAAGAGCGGTGCAGGTCCATGTTGGTGGTGAAGTGGTTCACCGCCCATCCGGGAAAGTGGCGGTCCAGTGCTCGTTTCGCACGGGCCGCATAGGCAACGCGCGCGGTCTGTCTGGCAGCCGGGGAGCGCCGGTCGCGATCGCGGTAGAAATCGAGCTTGGTCGGTCGATTCTGCCCCATGCGCTGCACTTGCAGCCGGAGCGTCGTGCCTTTGACCTCCGCGTCCAGCACCCGGCGCACCACGTTGCGCTCGCTCGACCACAGATGCAGGAGGCACTTGTTGTGCTCACCCGAGATGGAATACTTCGACTCGGCGAGGTCGAAGGCGACGGCACCGTCTTCGACGACGATCGCCGCGTGCGCTCCGGCGAGAAAATCGGAAAGCTTCTGGCGGAGCGAGTCGGGGGTCATATGAACGATTGTGGACCGGGCCCCTATTCGCGTCTGTGATTGGTGAACAGCAGAATTGTGTTGAATCTGCGCGGCCCCGCGGCCCTCCAAATGGACCCGTCGACCCATTTGAAAGCGGGCTCTACGTCCGCAAGATGACCTCATGAGTTCTGCCATCCCTCGCCACGTGCCTCGTGGGATAATGGACACAGGGACCCCCCGAGTCGTTTCGCGGCAGGGGGCATCAAAATCATTGTGACTGAAACCAGACAGCATTTCTTCTTCGAGCATTACGGCCTTACAAATCAAGATCTTGAGAAGTATCTGGCGGCCGCTTTGTCGGCCGGCGGGGACTATGCCGACCTTTATTTTGAATATCTGACCTCCACGTCACTGATGGTGGACGAGTCGATGGTGAAATCGGCCTCGCAGGGTATCTCTGCGGGATGCGGTGTCCGTGTGGTTTCTGGCGAGCGCACCGGATACGCCTACACCGACGACCTGACACCGGCCAGGATCCTGCACGCCGCTCGAACAGCTGCTTTGATAGCCAGTGCGCCTGCCAAAACGACGGTCACAGGCTTTCAGGAAAAGCCGGCACGCAGTCTCTATCCCGTGACATTGCCGTCCGTGGATGCTGAAATCACTGCCAAAGTCGAACTGCTGATGCGAGCCGATCGAGCTTCGCGCGGCTTCGACCCACGGATTAAAGAAGTCCGCGCCAGCTACGCTGACGAACTGCGCACGATTCTCATTGTCGGTTCCGACGGAACTTTTGCCGAAGACTCGCAACCGCTGGCACGGATGAATGTCTCCGCGATTGCGAAGACTGAAGCCAACTCCGGCCGCGGCACTTCCGGCGGTGGCGGGCGGATTGCGCTCGATTTCTTCTTTGGCGAGAAGAATCCCGAACACTTCGCGAAGGAAGCCAGCCGTCAGGCAATCCTTCAACTCGATGCGCGCGAGGCTCCGGCTGGCGACATGGAAGTCGTGCACGGTCCGGGATGGCCCGGCGTACTGCTGCACGAAGCGATCGGTCACGGGCTCGAAGCGGACTTCAATCGCAAGAAGACTTCTGCATTCGCCGGATTGATCGGCAAACGCGTCGCCAGCGAGAAGTGCACGGTCGTGGACAACGGCACCATGCCCTGGCGTCGCGGATCCCTCAACGTGGACGACGAAGGCCAGCCGACACAGGAGACCGTACTCATCGAAAACGGAATCCTGAAGGGCTATCTGAGCGATAAGCTTTCATCGAAGCTGATGGGACTCGCCGACACTGGCAATGGCCGCCGTGAGAGTTACGAACACATTCCCATGCCGCGCATGACCAATACCTACATGCTGGCTGGACAGGACGATCCCGAGGACATCATTCGTTCGGTGAAGAATGGCATCTACGCCGTGAATTTCGGCGGCGGTCAGGTGGACATCACGAACGGCAAGTTCGTCTTCTCGGCGTCGGAAGCGTATCTGATCGAGGACGGCCAAGTCACAGCCCCCATCAAAGGCGCAACCTTGATCGGAAACGGCCCTGACGTGCTGACTCGCGTCTCCATGGTCGGCAACGACCTCAAACTCGACGAAGGCGTTGGCACCTGCGGCAAAGACGGGCAAGCCGTACCCGTCGGCGTCGGCATTCCGACGTTGAAAGTGGATCGCCTGACCGTTGGCGGCACCGCCCGCCGCGATACCGGCGGTTACATGCAGTAAAGCGATTGTAGAGTCACAAGTCAGACTACGAAGTAGAGCTGAGTTCTTTGACTCCTTGCTTAGTCTGTCATCCCGAGCGGAGCGAGGGATCTGCAGTTCCTAGCGACGAAATCAAATGCCAAGCACACTGGAAACAACCGAGAACCTGACAACAGATCTTCAAACCATCGCATCCGACGTCGTCCATCGCGCCGTGCAGGGCGGCGCATCCGCCGCCGAGTGCGTCGCCCGCGAGGGCGACGAATTTTCTACCGTTGTCCGCCTCGGACAGGTCGAAACCCTCAAAGAGGCAGGCTCGCGGTCCATCGGCGTCCGCGTCTTCTTCGGACAGCGCGCTGCTTCCACGTATTCCAGCGATTTCTCAACCGCCGGCATTGAGCGCATGCTGAAGTCCGCCCTGGAACTCGCGAAGATCACTTCTGAAGATCCGTTCGCCGGCATTCCGGAGGCCGAGAAGCTTGGCGCGCTCTCTGGCGATCTTGATCTCTACCACGAAGATGTCTACTCTCTCGCCGGACCTGAGCGAATCGACTACGCGCGCCGCGCCGAGAAAGCAGCGCTCGATTCCGACCCCCGCATCAAGAACTCCGAGGGAGGCTCGTTCGATGCCGCTACCGGCCGCAAGGTTCTGGCCAACTCGCACGGTTTTGTTGGCGAATACCGGCGTTCGTATTGCTCCGTGGCGGCCGTGCCGATCGCCCAGGATGACGCTGGCAACATGCAGCGCGACTACTGGTACTCGGTCGCGCGCAGCCTCTCGAGACTCGACCCTGCGGAGCAAGTTGGAAAAGAAGCGGCCCGCCGCACGCTACGCCGTCTCGGCGCGCGCAAGGCGAAGACTGCGCACGTGCCGGTCGTTCTCGACCCGATGGTCGCGAACTCGATGCTCGAGCACATCTTCGAGGGCGTAAACGGCGACTCTGTCTATCGCGGGGCATCATTCCTCGCGGGCAAACTCGGCCAGCAGATTGCCGGCAGCAACATCACTGTCATCGACGACGGAACGATGGTCGGCGGTTTCGGCACGTCTCCGTTCGACGGCGAAGGCATTCCCACGCGACGCACGGTGGTCGTGGAAAATGGCATTCTGAAGTCGTATCTGCTCAACACTTACACGGCCAAGAAGCTCGGTTTGGAAACGACCGCCAACGCTTCCCGTGGACTTGCCGGCACTCCCGGTATTGGTCCGGGCAATTACTTTCTGCAGGCCGGAGCGAAGACTCCACAACGCATCATCGGCGACATCAAAGACGGCCTCTACGTTACTGAGTTTCTTGGCATGGGCGTAAATCTGGTCACCGGCGATTACTCCCGCGGCGCATCAGGTTTGTGGATTGTCAACGGCGAACTCGCTTATCCTGTTGAAGAGATCACCGTCGCCGGAAATCTGAAAGACATCTTCAACAACATTTCCGAGATCGGAAGCGACCTGGAATTCCGCGGCAGCGTGGCTTGTCCGACGATTCGAATTGACGGGTTGACCGTCGGCGGCGAGTAGTCGATTCCCCACTCGGCCGCCGTCCGACTGTGGTCTACGTCCTTGGTAATTTGCCCCCGGTCCTCTCAGTGCCTAATCTTGTCCAGTCAGGCATTTGTCCAAGGGGGATCAATTGCAAACGAAATGGTGGTTGGGCGTTCTAACGGCAGCAGTCCTGATTCTTCCCAATGTGGCTGCGGCCGACGAACACGGTCATGGACACGGCCGCGACAAGCACCATGATCGCGATGACGACCGCGACGACGATCATGGACACCGCAGATACCGGTACAACGATCATGACCGCGACGAGATTCGCGGATGGTATCGCGATCACGACGGTCATCTTCCCCCTGGGCTAGCCAAAAGGGACCGCTTGCCGCCTGGCCTCGAACGACAGTTGCAGGTGCGCGGAACACTGCCGCCTGGATTGCGCAGGAAGATGGTTTCATGCCCGGTGGAACTCGAAAGACGCCTGCCTCCGCCTCCACCCGGCTACGGAAACTTTGCGATCGGCGGGCACATCGTGCTGGTGAACCGGAGCAATTTCCTGGTACTTGATGTATTTCACATCGAGCGGTAGAGTTCGCGACCCGTCGGGACTCTGGCGGCGGAGTATTGACGATCAGTCTCTCTCCCAGATCCTGCCTCCCGGCACGCGCATTCCCGAAGGCGATCCCGCACCGCCTCCGGCCTCTCGTTTTTTCTGCCAATCGGCCTCCGTGAGCACCGGAATCGCTTCCGCCCTGTTCTTTTTGAGGCCCGCATTGGCTTGGGCCAGCTCTTTTTGCGTCAGCTTCTGGAAATCGCTGATGACATCTTCCAGTTCGTGGGTCAGTGACTCGGCCCGTGCCGCCTGGTATTCGGTCGGTCGCCCTTCATAGTTATTGACAGCGCCATACAGCTGTCCGAGCAGCTCGCGGATACGCTCCTCGCCTGTGATCGCCCCGCCCTCTTTGGTAGCAACGATTTTCGAGCGCAGTTCTTCGCACTTGGCGGCCAGTTGCTGCAACTGAGACCGTATCGCATTCTTTTCGGGAAGCTTCGCGGCGCGCTCGTTGGCGGCGTTGCGAACGCCTTCGATCGCATCGACCGTATACGTCATGTGCTCGATCGTTTTGTAAAGTTTCATGGTTAGATCGAACTGCGCCTTGCGATCCGTAACTGAGAATTTCGCACGCGGATCGAGCACCACGTTCAATTTCTCGGTATAGACACTGTCGCCTTTGGTCATCTTCACCGTATAGTTGCCCGGCAACATCCGGGGTCCGACCGACGCCTCAAACAGGGCCGTAGCCGCGGGTGGCACGGCCGGCGGTTTAACGCGCATCGACCAACTGGCGCGGTTCAGCCCGCGATGCTTGCTGCCAGTTATGCTGTCCACAACCTTGCCGCTTTCGTCGAGCACCTCGATCTTCAGGTCGCCGAAGATGTGGCGTCCCCGCTGGTAGTAAGTAATCTGCGCGTCATCCGGACGGCTGCGGCCATTGAAGCTCTCATCGCCTTCGGCCCATCCGCCATTCGATTGAAAGTATTGGATGACAGGCTTGCCTGGAATGAGCGCGGCTTCCTTTGACATCAGGTCCGGAGTCAGCGCGCGCAGCGGAGAAATGTCATCAACAATCCAGATGCCGCGCCCGTGCGTTGCCAGCACCAGGTCTCCCTCGCGTGCGCGGACCACGATGTCGCGCACCGCTACGGCCGGGAAATCGGTCCCCTTGTATTGCGCCCAGCGCTGGCCGCCATCGTTCGAGATCCACAAACCGAATTCAGTGCCCACAAACAGCAGGTTCGGGTTGACCGTATCTTCCTTGATGACGTGTGCGTATCCGCGTACGCCGCCGGCCTGCACCGGGAGCGCCGTCCAGGTCTTGCCGTAGTCAGTCGTCTTGTAAGCGTAGGGCTTAATGTCACCAAAGGTGTGGCGATCGAACGTGGCGTAAGCCGTGCCTTCGTCGAAGCGGCTGGCTTCGATCGTCGAAACCCAGGAATTTTTCTCCAGTTCGGGAACGTTGCCGATCACATTAGTCCAGGTTTTCGCGCCGTCGCGCGTGATCTGAATATTGCCGTCGTCGGTGCCGACCCAGATAACCTGTCCGTTCTTCGGCGACTCCGAGATCGAATAAATCGTGGTATGCATTTCCGCCGACGAGTTATCGACGGTAATGCCGCCCGATTCTTCCTGCTTCTGTTTTTCCGGATCGTTCGTGGTCAAGTCTGGAGAGATGCGCTCCCACGTCTGACCATGATCGCGCGAGCGGAACAGAAACTGTGCTCCGATATAGAGCGTGCCCTTTTCATTCGGGCTCATGTGGATCGGAGTGTTCCAGTTGAAGCGCAGCTTTTTCTCGCCATAGTTCGGCAACGGCTTGATAAAGCGAGCCTCATGCGTCTTGCGGTTAACGCGCCCAATTTCTCCGCCCTGTGCTTCGGCATAGATGTAATCCGGATCGGCGGTATCTTCGAACATCCAGAAACCATCGCCGCCGTACATGTTTTCCCAACGTGAATTCGTCACGCCACCCGGGTACGATGAGTCGCCCACCCACGAACTGTTGTCCTGCAATCCGCCGTACACATGGTACGGATCGGAGTTGTCGGTACTCACGTGATAGAACTGCGATACCGGCAGGTTGACTTGGTGTTTCCACAAATTGCCGCCGTCGTCACTGCGCCACAGGCCGCCGTCGTCGCCGACGATCACCGTGCTGGGATTCTTCGGATTGATCCAGATATCGTGAAAATCTCCATGAGCGCCTCCGGAGACACGGCTGAAACTCTTGCCGCCGTCCGTGCTCAATAAGAGCAGAAGATCAGGCTTGAAAATTCTGTTCTCATCCTTGGGATCGACCACCAGGTTGCCAAAGTAAAACGGACGCCAAATCATGAAATTGCTGGCGTCAAGACGTGTCCAGGATGCGCCGCCGTCGTCGGACCGATAGAGAGCGCTCTTTTTCGCCTCGATGTTGGCATAAACAACCTGCGGACTCGAGGGCGCGACCGCAACTGCAATCCGCCCCCAAGGCTTGTCCGGCAAGCCTTTTGCGTTGCTGTCGTTGATCTCGGACCAATGGTCGCCGCCATCCGTGGATTTAAAGAGGCCGCTGCCCGGTCCGCCCGAACGGAACGTCCATCCCTGCCGCCGGAAGTCCCACAGCGACGCATAGGTCGTCTGCGGCTCCTGCTGGCTTCGGCTCATCAATCCGCAACCCGTCGATCCATTCGCTCCCCCCAGGACTTTTTTCCAACTTTTGCCGCCATCCGTGGTTTTGAACACGCCGCGCTCGTCGTTGTCGTTCCACAGATGTCCAGTCGCGCAGACCAGCACCGTGTCGCCGTCCTTGGGATCGACCGAGATCTTCGCGATGTGCTCCGTATCTTTCAGTCCGACGTTGGTCCAGTTCTCGCCGCTATCGGTGGACTTAAAAACTCCTTGGCCAATCGAGACGCTGTTGCGAGTCCAAGCCTCGCCCGATCCCACCCAAACGGTCTTTGGGTTCGACGGATCGATAGTGACCGCACCGATTGACTGCACACTCTCGCGATCGAATACCGGCTTATAAGTCGTGCCCCCATTGACCGACTTCCAGACGCCGCCGCTTGCTGCACCTACAAATACCGTGATGCGTCCATCCTGTTCGACTGCATCCAGTGCCGCAATGCGGCCGCTCATTGTGGCCGAGCCGATATTACGGGCAGGCAGTCCCGATACGGTCGCCGCGTCGAACTTATAAGTGGGCTGGGCCAGGACCGGCGCCGCGCCTAGCAGGGCAAAAACAGCGCACAAAGTTAATTTCACCAGGGAAGCAGAGCGGCATTCGCGAACATTCATTTTCAGAAATCCTCTTTGAATTTGCGGGACGACATCCTGTTGAGTGCGCTCCTGAGGCAATCTCACTTCTTTTCCGCCACGGGCTTGGGCGCCTTGAGCGTTGCCGGCACTGCGAAATCGGTCGGATCGACCGCGACATTCACTTCCATCTTCTCGACCGTAAACGTCTGCGAGCCGGGATTCGCTTTCGATCCCTGCGCGATCGAGAACGGATACATCACGCCGTTCACCGGCTTGTACGAGCCGAGATCGACAATGCGCTCACGCACCGAGCCGCGAATTGTCTGGCGAATCTCCTTGCGGATTTCGAGGAAGGTGTCCGGATCGAGATAGTAGTAGAGGATGTCGCCGTTTTTGAGCGTAACCTTCAGGCGCAACGCATCGTCGCCATCCACGATGTCGTGGCCCAAATACTCGACCGTGTTGCCCTTTTCTTTGTAGTCGACGAGCGGACCGTCGAAGTCTGCATCCAGAAGAATGTCGCGCAAGTCGTTTTCGCCCATCAGTTCGGGATCTTTGTGACCGCCGAAGGGCTGAATCTGCCAGCCGGTCGAGCCATCATAGGCCTGTACCGCGGTCATTCCCTGAAGCGCGAAATTCTCGCGAACCAGATTCGGTCGTGAGTTGATCTGCGAGGCTTTGGCTGTAAAGCCGCCGCCACCGTCAAATTTTTCGGTGATGCGAACGCTCTTAATGGCCTTGATCTTGTCGATGCCGCCCTTGGCCTGAATGTTCTTGGCAATCAGTTCGTCGGCGGTCTGAGTACGGGCGAAAACGCTGAAGCATGAAACAGCGAGCAGCACAATTACCGCGTGGCGCATGAAGCGGACTCCTGTTTTGAGGGGCTTGAACACCCGGGGCAACCTTAAAGACACACTACTCTACCGGGTAGTAGACGTGTCTGCCAAGCTGTTGTGAGCACGATTTGTTGTCGAAAAAATCAAATTCTGGCGCTAACTGAGGTCCCGAAGCGCATAAAGCAATTCCTCGACATTCGGCAGCTGATCGATGGGATAAATCCTGGCGAACGCGATCTTGCCAGCCTTGTCCACGATAAATGCGGCGCGTTCGCTGATGCCGGGCACCGGGGCACCCTCCCGCAGGATATCGAACTTCCGCGTGACCTCGCCGTGCGGATAGAAATCGGAACAGAGGGGAATTTTCACCGCTCCAACTTCCCTCTGCCGCCACGCGATATGGCTGATGATCGAATCTACGCTGATGTCCAGGACCTGGGCATTCAGTGCCGCGAATTCTTTGCTGCGCGCATCGAATTCTGGCACCTGCACCGCTCAAGTCGGGGTCCAGTCGAGCGGATGAAAAGTCACCACCAGGTTCTGCTTGTCAAGATAATCCCGCGAGCGGACGATAATCTGCACTTCGCCCGCGACAGCGGGCAGTTCGAACTCAGGCGCGGAATCTCCTGCTTTCAGAGCCATGATTTGTCCAAAGGAATCTCAGCCGACCAGCACTGCTCCGCCGTTCACGTTGAACACTTCTCCGGTAATAAATCCCGCATGCGGCGTGCAAAGAAACAGAATCGGCGCTGCAATCTCTTCCGGAGTCCCCACGCGTCCAAGAGGAATGCCTCCAAAGATCTTTGCGCGGGTCGTTGGGTCGCCCAAAGCTGAAGCCGACATGTCGGTGTCGACCCATCCTGGAGCCACGGAATTGATGTAAATCTGATCGCGCGCCAGTTCCGTCGAGAGCCCCTTCACCATGCTGATAAGGGCCCCTTTGCTGGCGGCGTAGTCGCAGTGGAAGGCCTCACCGCGTTGTCCGGCGGTGGAACTGACGAGGACGATGTGTCCAGCGGGCGAGCCGCCCTGCTTTTTCATTTGCGCAACGGAATGTTTCACGAGAGAGAAAACGCTGTCGAGATTGACCGCGATGGTGCGGCGCCACTGCTCATCCGACATGCGATCGATAGGGGCATCTTCCGGCGGCCAGATGCCATGGTTGGCAACCAGAATGTCGAGACGCCCGAACGCAGAGATAGTGGAGTCGACCAACCTCTTAGCAGCCTCAGTGGTGGAAAGATCAGACTGCACCGCGCGGCAGTTCGCCCCGCCACATTCGCGGACGAGTTCTTCTGCTTTTGCTTTAGCCGACTGGTAGTTGAAAACGACCTTGGCGCCCGCCTGGGTGAACATCCACACCGCGGCGGCGCCAATTCCGCGCGAGCCTCCCGTGATAAGAGCAACTTTCGGATCAAGAGACAATTTCATAGAAGGGAATAGTATTGCGCGAAAATGAAAAAACCGCGAGTGCCCGGCGTCCGCCGCAAAAAAAGAAAGGGCAGCCCGCCAAGGCCGCCCCACTGAGAACCGGCAACTGAGAACTGCTCCTAAGCTGTTGCCGGCCGCTCCCCGCCTTTGACCGGATTGCGCCCCGGCTCAGGCTTGATCACCTGCTGTACTCCATCGTCATTCTTGCTCGGCAGCGGCTTGATTGGAGGCAGATTGCGGCCATCCACCAGCATTTTGATTTCGACCGCATCCAGCACTTCACGTTCGATCAAAGCATGCGCAATTCGAATCAACGTCTCGCGGTTATCCGAAAGGATTTGCTTGGCCGTGTTATAGCCCGTGCTGACCATCTTGCGGACTTCTTCGTCGATCTGAATCGCGGTGGCTTCGCTGTAGTCGCGATGTTGCGCAATCTCGCGGCCCAGAAATATCTGCTCTTCCTTCTTGCCAAAGGTCAACGGGCCGAGCTCGCTCATGCCCCATTCACAGACCATCTTGCGGGCCATTTCGGTGGCGCGCTCGATGTCGTTGCCCGCGCCGGTCGACATCTGGTCGAGAAAAAGCTCCTCGGCAAGCCGGCCGCCCATCATGATGGCGACCATCGTCTCCAGATATTGCTTGGTGTAGTTGTGACGGTCATCGAGCGGCAGTTGCATGGTCAAGCCCAATGCCATTCCCCGAGGAATGATGGTGACCTTGTGCACGGGATCGGAGTGCGGCAGTTTCGCCGCCACCAGCGCGTGTCCCGCTTCGTGGTATGCAGTCACCTTCTTCTCGTCATCGGACAAGATCAGCGATTTGCGTTCCACGCCCATCAGAACTTTGTCCTTGGCCACTTCAAAGTCATACATCAGCACTGCTTTACGGTTCTGGCGAGCAGCAGCCAGGGCTGCTTCATTGACCATATTTGCGAGGTCAGCGCCGGAGAAGCCGGGTGTGCCGCGGGCCAGTACCGATAAATCCACATCGTCGGCAAGGGGAATCTTGCGGGTATGAACGCGCAGGATCTCCTCGCGCCCTCGGACATCGGGACGATTCACAACCACACGGCGGTCAAAACGACCAGGGCGAAGGAGCGCGGGATCAAGCACGTCAGGCCGGTTGGTGGCGGCCATCAGTATGACGCCTTCGTTCGATTCGAAGCCGTCCATCTCGACCAGCAACTGGTTGAGGGTCTGCTCGCGTTCGTCGTGCCCACCGCCCAGACCAGCGCCGCGGTGTCGTCCAACGGCATCAATTTCGTCAATAAAGATAATGCAGGGAGCGTTCTTCTTGCCCTGTTCGAACAAATCACGCACTCGGCTAGCGCCCACGCCGACGAACATTTCGACAAAATCCGGTCCGGAGATGGAAAAGAACGGAACGTTCGCTTCTCCGGCTACTGCCCGGGCCAGCAAGGTCTTGCCAGTTCCAGGGGGTCCGACGAGCAGCACGCCCTTGGGGATGCGTCCTCCGAGCTTCTGGAACTTCTGCGCTTCTCTCAAAAACTCGATGATCTCGCGCAATTCTTCCTTGGCTTCATCCACGCCCGCCACGTCTTTGAACGTGATCTTTTTCTGTTGCATGGAAAGCAGGCGCGCGCGACTCTTGCCGAACGATAGCGCCTTGTTTCCGCCAGTCTGCATTTGGCGGATCATGAAAAACCAGAGCGCAGCCAGCAGCAGTAAAGGCGCCAGGTTCAGGATCCAACTGGGCCACGTGCCATTGCTGATGTCCTTCACGTTGATGCTGACGCCCTTATCGCGCAGCGTCTTGTACATGTCGGGAAAGTTCGGCGGGACGGTGGTGTGGAAGGCGGAATTATCGCTTTTATACTTGCCGCGAACCTCTACGCCAATCACCGTAACTTCGCGGACGATTCCCTGGTCCACGTCGGACATGAACTGCGAAAAATTGACTTCTTTGTCTTTCTGGCTGTTGCTGCCGGTGCGGACTACCTGCCAGAGCAGGAAAGCCGAGACAATAATTACCGCCCAAAACAGCACCGTCTTGACCGTTGAATTCACCTAAAACTCCTCTAGATCGAGCCTGTTCCCCTGTACTTTGAAAAACGACCGAACGTCACCTGCTCAATTAGATGCCGCAGCCAGAATTTCGGCTTAGACGAAGCCGCGTTCCCTCATTCTAGACCTTTTCGGGCAAAAAGGGGCAAGCCGAAGGGGGTAACAGAAGTCACAGTTTACGTGAGGATAGAGCCTCAGCCTTTCCTACGTTGTCGTGGCCAGATACGGCAGGTTCCGCCCAGTCTGTTCCGGACTGCCAAGACCGTACCCGCACAAAAAAGCGTCATCCACCAGGAACCCGAAATAATCCGGCTGTAGCGGCACGCGCCGCGCGGACTGACGATCGAGGAGCGTTGCGAGTTTCACGGAGGCAGCACCTCGGGCCCGCAAATCGCTCATGAGATATTCCGTGGTAACGCCCGAATGTACCAGGCCCTCGACCAGCAGGATGTGCTTGCCTTCAATCGGCAGCTCGTGGCTGAAGAAGATTTCCAGCAGCGGCGCTTCGCCCTGCTTGCTCTCTTTATAGCGCGGCTTGATGAAGGTGCAGACCACCGGCCCCTCGAGGACCCGCACCAGGTCTGCGATGAACATGAAGCCATTTTCCAGAATACCCAGCGCCATAATCGTTTGGCCGCGATAGTCGTCGGAAATCTGGCGTCCCAGCTCCCGAATTCTTTTCTGTATTTGGTCGGACGAAATAACCTGGCGCAGGGCCGGATTCGGCGAAGCGGTCATGGATGGAGTGGCGCCTCCGGAACGAGGAATAGTAACAGCAGTTGACGCTTGATAGTAAGTAATTGACAGGCCTGCGAACGAGCCTCGAGCTGCGACCTAGCTCATCTTTGTCTCGCGGATCCAGAGCGCTTGGTTCGCGCTTGCCGATGGCTGCAGATTGGCGGGAGTCGGGAATCCCCGCATCCACACCAGCCCAATACCATCCACAACGGCGACCGGCCAGCCCCTTTTCTCACTTCCTACGATGTGGCGATCATTCAGGAGCTCCTTAACCTTCTTGGGCTCTTTTGTGTGCGCCGGCCAGAAACGATCGCCTGAACGCCAGTTGCGGACGATCAATTCCGCCGGTAGACCTGCTGGATCGAGGAGTTGTGCACGGCTGCTCTCGGGGGCACTCGCTCTGTCGGTGACAATCGCTTCGATCCAAATCCCAACCTCGGGAACTTCAACTTGGCCCGGAATAGATAATCGATATTCGTACTCCGATGGCTGGGATGTAACCGCCAGCTCGAGACACAGATCTCGCTGCGTCCGGCGCACGAAGTGGCCGCCGGGCAGTTCGAGTTTCTTTCCTGACGGCCCGCTGGCAAGCTCCCTCATTTCTTCGATCAACCGAAAGGATACGCTTAACTCGTCTACATTCGTTTCGAGCCATTCCCGTATCAAGCGGCGCTTCGCCGCGATTGGCAGCGAAAGCAGCGTTTCCACGGCGAGCGATCTCTCCTCAGCATTCCCGATCTCCGGATGGCCAGTCTCCCAATGCTGTTCTTCGGCACGGGCAATTTCAGCAAGATCGGCGAGGTTATCTGCCGTCGCCGGTCCAAAGTCTTCCATGAGCATTGGCAACAGTCGGTGTCGCACACGGTTACGGAGAAATGACAGATCTCGGTTGGAAGAGTCCTCGCGCCATTCTTGCCCTTGATCGCGCAGAAAAGCCTCCAGCTCCACACGCCGGAAGCCGAGCAGTGGACGGACAATCTCGCCCGAACCTGCATCCCCATCTTCGAGAACGAGGCGCGGATGAATGCCCGAAAGCCCGCGGATTCCTGTCCCGCGAAGGATGCGCAGCAGAACGGTTTCTGCCTGATCGTCGATGGTATGCGCGGTCGCGATCTTCGATAATTTGCCGTCCCGCGCGAGCTGCCGGAAGAAGTCGTACCGCAGTTTGCGAGCGGCTGCTTCGATCCCGGAAGAGGTTGATTTCAACGGTGATTTTTGGGAGTGAAGGTCGAGGTTGTGTCTCTCGGCCAACTCGGCTACAAACTGCTCGTCGGCATCCGATTCCTTCCCCCGCAATCGGTGATTCACGTGCGCGACTGACAGCACAATCCCCAGTTCAGACCGCACTTCCACCATCAAAAGCAGCAAAGCCGTTGAGTCCGCGCCACCCGACACTGCCACAGCCAGGCGGTCGCCGGCTTTGATCAGCTCTTGCTTTCGAATTGTCTTCAGCAGACGCTCGGCTGGCCCATGCACGGAGAAATGGTACAGGAAGCAAGTGCGGGCAACCGGTTCTTGAGTGGTCAGTGCGGCGGGAAATCGCCAGAAAGCGTGATACTTAGTTGCGACTGGAGCTGGAAAGCGAGCAAATGGTATGCTTTCGAACAATGCATCGCTGGGTTGCCAAACTGTTGGTGTCGGTGATGTTCGCTCCGGTCTTGGGGCCGCTGGCGCTAGCCAGTGTTCCGAAGATGGCGGCGCACTGCCAGCGTCAACAGGCAAAGCCCGCGATGCAATGCCACGGGATGGCGATGCCATCGGAGCCGGCATCATCCGGCGTGTCCTTCGGCGCAGTTGACCAGTGTTGCCCGAACCATGATTGCTGCCGCGGCATGGCCACGCCGCAGTGGGCGCAGCCGCAATCCAGGCTTGCCTCGCATCAAAGCGTTCCGGCCGAACGAGTAACGCGTTCGTCGGACGCTCTCATCGCCCCTTTCACTCCCGCCGACAGCGATTCTGCCCGTGCCCCGCCCCGCAGCTAACTCTGCCTAACTCCCAAGACGCCGCATTGCTGCGGTCCCCCATCGCGCATGTTCGGCGCATTTCGTTCGTGCATTGCGGAGCAGACGATCTGCTGTGAGGCAGCAAATGAAAGCATCAACATTCAGATTTCTGAGATCGACGACCATCATGGTGGTGGTGGTGACCGTCAGCTTTTTACTACCGACACCACTTTCCGCCTCCATTCTCGGCGCTGTTCGCGGGTTGATTCATGATCCCCAACATCGTCCAGTGAGCGGCGCGGTCGTGCAACTCCATGCGGTGAGTTCTGACTTCTCGCAGACGACGATCAGCAACGACGCCGGCGAATTTGTCTTCGAAAATATCCCGATCGGCGAGTACTCCGTGGAAGTGCAGTTGTCCGGCTTTCAACGGCAGCAACAAAGATTGGCGCTGAGTTCAAGCCGTGACACCCGTCTGCATTTCTCTCTTAAGCTCGCGGCCACAGCGGAAACGGTAAATGTCAGCGATGAACCGATCACTGTAAATCCAGTGTCTTCGTCGACCTCAACAACCATCAGCCGAGCCCAAATCACGCAGACTCCGGGTGGCGACCAGGCCAACTCGCTCGCGATGATCACCAGCAGCGTTCCCGGGGCATACGTTGTCCACGACCAGTTGCACATCCGCGGCGGACATCAGGTGTCATGGCTGCTGGATGGCGTCCCCGTGCCGAACACGAACATCGCCTCCAACGTGGGCCCGCAATTTGATCCCAAGGACATCGACTACCTTGAAGTCCAGCGCGGCGGGTACGACGCCGAGTACGGCGACCGCACCTATGGCGTGTTCAATGTCGTCACGCGCTCCGGATTCGAGCGCAACCGCCAGGCGGAGCTGGTTGCAAGCTATGGCAGTTTCAACAACACTGATAATCAGATCAGCTTCGGCGACCACTCCGAGCGGCTTGCATATTACGGGAGCTTCTCCGGATACCGCACCGATTTAGGCCTCGAAACTCCGATAGCGCGGGTGGAGCACGATCAGGCTGCGGGATTGGGCGGCTTCGGGTCCATTATTTTCAACAAAAGCGCCACCGACCAGTTGCGGCTGGTGACGTCGCTACGCGGAGATCATTACCAGGTTCCGATCGACCCCGGCGGGGACACCGCGTTGAACCGCGATACTGAAAATGAACGCGATGCATTCGTGAATTTCTCCTGGGTTCACACCGCCGCGCGCGGGCTGACGCTCACCCTCTCGCCCTTCTATCACTTCAACCGCGCGCACTACGTCGGCAAATTCCTCGGGACATTTGACGGAGATCCCGACCACGCCGTGGCTATCCCCGAGGACGACCGCGGATCGACATTCTTCGGCGGCACCGCGATGCTCGCTTTCCAGCGCGGCAAACACAACGCGCGTGCGGGAGTTCAGGTTTGGGGACAGCACGATAATCAATTGTTCGAGGTGGGGAGCAATGATCCGTCGACGACTACACTGCATCAGCGCGCGACAGAATGGGGAGCGGTGTCGTCCGCGTTCCTTGAAGATCAGTTTCGCCTGACCGAATGGCTCACCCTGAATGCCGGAGTACGTCTGACGCATTTCGAATCTTCAGTCAGCGAAAATGCCGCTGACCCCCGTGTAGGCATGGCCCTGCGAATTCCGAAGCTGGGCTGGGTGGCCCGGGCTTTTTACGGACGCTACTACCAGGCTCCGCCTTTGCTAACTGTGTCCGGCCCCATCATCGATGAATGTAACCAGCCCGGAGCTGACTGCGGGTTCTTGCCTCTGCTTGGTGAACGTGATGAGCAGCGCGAATTTGGTCTGGCGATCCCCATCAAGGGCTGGACCCTCGATATATCCAACTTTCGCACCGGCGCAAGAAATTTCTTCGACCATGACGCTCTCGGAAATTCCAACATCTTCTTTCCGCTGACGCTGGAGCATGCTCGCATTCACGGCTGGGAGGTTAGCGCATCCTCACCGCGCCTGTTTAAGCTCGCCTCCTGGCGGCTCGCCTACTCCCATCAATTCGCGCAGTGGAATGGGATCGTCACGGGCGGATTGAACACTGGGGACGTCTGCGACCAGCCGCTCTGTTTTCTCGACCACGATCAAAGAAACACGCTCTCGACCGGAACCAACTTGAGCCTGCCTTGGCGGACTTGGGCCGACTTCGCCGTCAGCTACGGCTCCGGCTTCGTGGACGGCGACGGCCCCCAACATCTCGCATCGCACACTACGTACGACTTGTCTCTCGGCAAGAGTTTTGGAGAGAACTGGAGCGTACGCCTCACCGGGCTGAATCTCGGCAATCACCGCTATCTCCTCGATAACAGCAACACCTTCGGAGGCACACACTTTGCCAACCCGCGCGAGATCAGCGTGCAGTTGAAGTACCGGTTCCATTACTGACAGTCAACTAAGCCTGGGTTCTCCCCGGCAGCCGGTTTGCCCGCTGTGCTCGCCGTCGTTTATACTTTTCGTTTGCCTTTAGGCAGTTGATTCAATTAGGAGCAGGGATTTTTCATGCCGAAACGTACATTTCAACCCAACCGGCGGAAGCGCTCGAAGAAGCACGGGTTCCGCACCCGTATGAAGACCAAAAGCGGAGCCAAGGTGTTGTCACGTCGCCGGGCCAAGGGACGCAAGCGCGTCTCGGTAAAGCCGGGTTTCCGCGAGTAATCTTCCCATCAGGCGGGTAAAGCCCGCGATTTGTGCAGGATTGTGAGTAAGTGAGCGCAGACGCTCCGAATCGGAGTGCAGAAAAACGTTCCGAACAACGTTTGCAACAACCGCTAGTGCGGGCGGGGGCAACTTTCCCGCGGGCCGCCCGGTTGTTGAAGCACGCCGACTTCGATCGCGTCTACAAACAGGGACGCCGTCACTTTTCCTCCCACATGACCGTTTTCTATCTGCGGCAGGCGGAGGGTGAAGCGCGCATCGGATTCACTGTCGGCCGTGTTCTGGGCGGTGCGGTGGTACGCAATCGCATCAAACGGCGTCTGCGCGAGGCGGTCCGGCAACGGCGCTCGGTTCTGACGGATCCGGTGGATGTGGTGGTCAATCCCAAGAAGTCGGTGCTAAAAGCGGAGTTTCCAGCGCTGCTCGAAGAGGTTAGCCGCGCTTTCGATGTGATTGTCAGGAAAATAGCCGAGAAATCGAAATGAAAACTTTGGCACTGTTGACTCTTCGAACTTATCCGATTATGCAATCGAAGCCGTCGAGCGATTCGGTGCGTTACGGGGCGGAATCATGGCAACCGGACGTTTGCTGCGATGCCATCCGTTTGTCAAAGGCGGATACGATCCGCTGCCGCATGAAGATTGCCACCAACAGCCGCATCATGGTGCTGTGCTAACGACCAACGACTAACCACCGACGAAGGAACAACGAGACTCTATTGGCCGAATTTCAAAATCCTCAGCAAGAACCCGGAACCGAACGCAGGCTGTTGCTGGTCTTCGCGTTGACCTTCCTGGTTATCATGCTGTTTCAGTTCGCGATGAAGAAGTACGGGCCGCAGCCGCCTGCTTCCAAACCGGAAGCTACTCAAGCCCAAAATCAGCAAACAGTGCCAACCGCTCAACCGGCGACTTCTACAGGAACACCGCCTCCAACCAAATCTCGGCCCGCGAAGAACGTGGCGGCGCCGGCCAGTAGGCAGGCCTCCGGCGAAACCGAAACCGTAATAGAGAACGATCTCTACCGCATCGTCTTTACCAACCGCGGCGGACAGGTCAAATCCTGGATTCTGAAGGATTACAAAGACCGCCCGGATGGCAATCCTCTGGAGTTGGTCAACAAGGTCGCCGCCGACAAATACGGCTACCCACTCTCGCTGTGGCTCTACGACGAAGGCTTGCGCAACAAAGTGAACTCGGCGCTCTATGTGGCCAGCAGCACGAGTTCCCAGGCCCCGGCAGAAGTCACCTTCGATTACTCTGACGCCGACGTCACCGTCCACAAGTCCTACAAGTTCGATCACAGCTATGTAGTTGAGACGCAGACCTCAGTGGAATCAAAAGGGTCGTATGTAACGGCCTTTCCGATGTGGCCCGCCGGATTCGGGGACCAGATCAAAGGTTCGGACTACGCAGCCAGCCAGATGGCATATCAGTACGACAACAAAGTCGAGCGCCTGGCGATCAAGAAGATCAGCAGCGGCGGCACGTTGCCCGGCCCGCTGCACTGGGCTGGCATTGAAGATCAATACTTCGCCGCAGTTTTTATTCCGCAGGACCCGCAGAATGCAGCAGTTGTCACGCTCCGTAATACGATTGAAGTAGCGCACGATCCCTCCGATCCGAAGAACCAGCAAAAGGACAAAGTAGAAATTCTCGGTGTTGCGGTCGGCAACCTGAAGAATCCGACTTCAGATCGCCTGTATGTCGGTCCGAAAGCGCTCGAGGCGCTCGAAAAGATTCCAGTTCCCGGCATCACTGGCGCGGAGCCGGATCTGCGAGCAATCGTCGATTTCGGATGGTGGGGTCTGATCGCGCGCCCCCTTTTTCTGTGGCTGAAATGGACGCATGATCACATCGTCCACAACTGGGGCTGGGCGATCATCATTCAGACGCTGATCATCAACCTCGCTTTGCTGCCGCTGCGAATCTCGCAGATGAAGTCGATGCTCAAGATGCAGCGCGTCTCCCCGCAGATCAAAGCCATCCAGGAGAAATACAAGAAGTACAGCCTGCGCGACCCACGCAAGGCCGAGATGAACGTGGAAGTCTCCGCCCTCTATAAGAAAGAAGGCGTCAACCCGGCGGGTGGATGTCTACCGCTGGTGATTCAGATGCCGTTCCTGTTTGCCTACTATCGCATGCTGGGAGTGGCCATCGACCTTCGCCACGCGAACTGGGGATGGGTTCACGACCTCTCAGCGCCCGACCCGTGGCATATCCTGCCGATTGCGATCGTAGTAACGATGTTCTTCATGCAGCGCCTGACGCCCCAGGCCGGCATGGACCCGACCCAGCAGAAGATGATGAACATCATGATGCCGGTGATGTTGGGATACATCAGTTTGAATCTCGCAGCCGGCCTTTGCTTGTACTGGTCGATGGGCAACCTGATTGGATTCGTTCAGCAGTCCGTTATGAACCGCACCACCCTGGGTCGCGAAATGCGCGAGATGATGGAAAAACGCGCGAGAAAGAAAGACAAGTAAGTTGGCAGGTGGCAGTTCGCAGGAGAGACGCCAAGGTTGGTTCGCTTTTCCTGCCCGCTGCCAGCTGCTAACTGTGAGCTAAATACCCATGCCAATTACCGACAAAGTCGCCGCCGCCAAGAAAATTGGAGAATTCCTCCAGGCCGTGATCACGAATGGTGGATTCAAACTGAAGTACCGCATCAGCGTAGATCCGCCGATTGCCGAACAGCGCGAATGGGAGCACCCGGAAATTCTCGTCGAGTTCGCCGGACCAGATTCCGCATTACTGCTGGAACGGGGTGGTGAGCTCCTGCGTTCCTTCGAATTGCTCGGGACCGAAATCCTTCGCCTGCAAGGCAACGAGCACGAAAAAATCTGGTTTGACTGCAAAAACTTTCGCTCGTTGCGCATCGAAGAACTTCAGTTAGCGGCGCGCACCGCGGCAGAGAAAGTACGTCGAACCGGAGAACCATACCGATTCGGACCGATGTCGTCGCGCGAGCGGCGCATGGTGCATCTTGCTCTGCGTGACGAAAAAGATTTGCGCACTGAAAGCGACGGCGAAGGTGGCAGACGCTGCGTCGTCGTCTATCCAGGAAACTATAAAAACTCTGCTCGGCCCGAACGCCGGTCTATGTAGTAAGTCTGCAGGGACGGCACGACCTCTTCGTCTAATTAAAACTGGATTGCACTCTTTGCGCGGCAGTTATTTTCTCGACACTTGACAGCGCGAAAAAATAGCGGTTCTATGAAACGCTCACGCGGAAAATTTTTCTAAATGACTCCGACGCGTCAATTTTTTTTGTGCTAGTATGCGTTTCGTCTCCGTTGTGAATTTCGCCAAGGTAATCAGTGACTGCGATAGCGGTAGCTGCTCTGCGATAAGAAGATTTTCATAGCCAGGATCGGATTTCTCCCGGAACGCCTTCACCGGCGCCCCGCGTTTTGCTTAAAAAAATGTCTGTTACCAGTTCTGCCATCATCCCGAACCCTTGGGTGCGCATCCTCGATGCGCTGGAAAAAAAAGTCAACCGCCATTCCTACGACACTTGGTTGAAGCCGACCCGCTACAGTCATGCTGATAACGGAGTGCTGTTCGTTCGCGTCCCTACCGTTGAATTTCGCACGGTAGGCGACAAGTACGCTGATCTCATTCAGGAAGCGATCGACAACCTCGGCCTTGAATATCAGGATGTAAAGTTCGTCACAGCTGACGACGATCCCTCGAATACTCCGATCCGCCACAACGGCGGCCTCTCGATGGGCACCACCGGGGCACAGGCGGCCGCCAGTCCTTCATTCCAAACGCAGGCGCGATTTGACTGGGACAGCGCCGCTCAGCTCAACCCCCGCTATACCTTCGACGCCTTCGTAATCGGCAGCGGCAACCAGTTCGCCCACGCCGCCTGCCAGGCCGTCGCCGAGCGCCCCTCCAAAGCCTATAACCCACTTTTCCTCTATGGCGGCGTCGGCATGGGTAAAACGCACCTCATGCAGGCGATCGGTCATGAAGTGAAAATGCGGCAGCCGCAAGCCTCCATCTGCTACGTATCCAGCGAGAAGTTCACGAACGAGATGATCAACTCGTTACGCTACGACAAGATGACCAGCTTCCGCGACAAGTTCCGCAACGTCGACGTTCTGCTCATCGACGATATCCAGTTCCTGGCGCAGAAGGAGCGCACGCAAGAAGAGTTCTTCCACACTTTCAACGCGCTGCACGAATCGATGAAGCAGATCGTGATCGCCAGCGACCGTCCTCCGAAAGAACTGGCCGAAGTTGAAGACCGCCTGCGCAGCCGCTTTGAGTGGGGCCTGATCGCCGATATCCAGCCGCCCGACCTCGAGACAAAAGTCGCGATTCTGCAGAAAAAGTCCGAGCATGAAAAAGTCACCCTGCCGACGGACGTGGCGTTATTCATCGCTTCCAACATCCGCTCGAACGTCCGCGAACTGGAGGGGGCTCTGATCCGGTTGGTCGCGCACTCGTCTCTTATCGGTGCCGAGATCACGCTCTCCTACACTCAGCAGGTCCTCAAGAATTTCATCGACTCCCAGGCTCGCCGCGTAACCATCGAATCGATTCAGAAGGCCGTCGCCGAACAGTTCGGCCTGCGACTGGTCGAGATCAAAGCCAAGAACAATTCGCGTTCGATCGTGTACCCACGGCAGATCGCCATGTATCTGGCCAAGCACCTGACCGAAGCCTCACTTCCAGAAATCGGACGTCAGTTTGGCGGCAAGCATCACACCACAGTGTTGCATTCGGTCGAGAAGATCGAGGACGTCCGCAAGGGCGACAAAGATTTAAACAGGCTGCTTAATAAATTGACCGAGCAGTTGGGCGCATGAACCGCTGTTTCCGCCAGCTTTTCCACTCTACAGTCCAGTCTTCCTACCTCCGGGCAGTGGAGACGCTGTGGAAGTTGTGCCAGACTGGATGGAAACTTGAAACTCGTCCCCGTATTGCGTTGATCTCCGGCGCCAGCGAGTCCGATTTTTCACACGAGGGATGGATGTGGAATTGATAGCAACAGCAGTACCTGGACCGGATTTCCACTTCTCCGACCCACCTACTGCTACTGCTGGTTTATGTTCTATGCTTTTGATATAAGGAAGTAACAGAAGTAGCAGTCGGGAGAGCCATTATGCCCGTGGAAGTCGCCCCTGCCGTGGCCACCACCGCCACAACGACCATGGAGATCACGATCAGCAAATTCGAACTGCTGCGTGAGTTGACAGCAACCCAGGGCGTGGTGGAGCGTAAGACCACAATTCCAATTCTTTCCAACTACCTGTTCGAGGCCGCAGGAGACAAGTTGTCCCTGACCGCCCCCGACCTCGACCTGAGCCTGCGGACCGCGTGCAATGCGAAAGTCAAGAAGGAAGGCGCGTGCACCATTCCCGCCCGCAAACTCTACGACTACGTAAAGCTGCTGCCCGATGCCGACATTACCATCAAGTTGCTGGAGAACCACTGGGTCAGCATCCGTTGCGGCCGCTCCAATACGAAGATGGTCGGTATGGCGCGCTCGAATTTTCCAGCGCTGCCGATGTTTCCATCCGCCGGCGTTGTCAAGATTCCAGCCGCCGTCCTGCGCTCCATGATCGCCAAGACCTGCTTCGCCATCGCCCACGAAGAATCGCGCTACACGTTGAATGGCGCCTTGATGGTGCTCAAGTCCGAATCGATCACGATGGTTGCCACCGACGGCCACCGCCTCGCTCACATCGAGCGGGCCGGAGAAAAGTTTGACGGCGTCTCTGGCGAAATGAAAACACTCGTCCCGAAGAAAGCCATGGACGAGTTGAAGTCGCTGCTCGACGCAACCGACGCCGAGACCATCGATTTCGCGAAAGACGAGTCGACACTTTACTTCCGCGTGGGCCAGCGCCTGCTGACCTCCCGCCAACTCACCGGCCAGTTCCCTAACTACGAAGCTGTTCTTCCCAAGGAAATCACGAAGTCCATTAGCGTCCCCGGTGACGAACTCGGCGCCGCCATTTCCCGGGTAGCGCAATTTGCCGATGAGCGTTCGCACGCCGTCCGTCTGCGCCTGGAAAAAGACGAACTGAAACTTTCTGCCTCGTCCACCGACTCCGGCGAGTCCGAAGACTCCATCGAAATCGCATACGCCGGCGACCCGATGACCATCGGCTTCAACGCCCAATACCTCACCGACTTCATCAAAGCCACTGGCTCCGCCGAAGTAAAACTGGAACTGAAAGACGCCCAGTCCGCCGGCCAGTTCCGCCCCGCCGACGGCGACGACTACAAATACCGTTACATTGTCATGCCCATGCGGATCTGAGGGTAGCGCAGGGTCCCAGCCAATACGAAACATTCCTCACTTGATTACGCGGTGCTCTTTAAGTATCTGCACCGTCTTTTCAATCGGCAGTGCCTCGACTGTATGTCCGTTTCCGGTCACCGTGGTTGCCTTAAACATCGAGTTGTACACCGCTTCCTCCGTCGCCTCGATCACGGCCTGAAACAACGGCGACATGGCGTCGTTGGTCATCACGTCCACCTTGCGAGTCAGCGCTTTGTCATTCGCATTGGCATGGATTCGCACCTGCGGCGCCGTTGAGAATGAGATCGCGTAGTCTCCGCTGCCGTTTGAGGCTGAACTCCCGGTGCGTGCAATGCCCAGCAGCGCCCTCGCCGCCAGCCGCTTCAGGTTGCGCGCGTCCAATGGCGCATCGGTAGCGATGACGATCATGCATGAACCATCTGCCTTCTCTTTGTCTTTGCCGATGCCGGACTGCAGTTCCCGCCTGAGATAGTACTGGCCCAGTTCCTGCCCCACTGGAGCTCCACCAATCGTCAGCACGCCGCCGAAATTTGTCTGCACGAGGGCGCCAACCGTGTATCCACCGAGATTAGCCGGCAGGCGGCGCGATGCCGTCCCGATGCCGCCCTTCCATCCGAAGACTACTGTTCCGGTGCCCGCGCCGACGGCACCTTCCTCGACCGGACCTCCTTTTGCGTTCTTGACGGCGGCGAACACGTCATCCGGCGCGATGTGGCGCCCGCGAATATCGCTTAGGTATCCGTCATTGGTTTCACCGACCACCGGGTTGATGGACAGCACATCCTCGTTCTCTGGAAGTCCCAACATGTAGCTGATCAGCGCGTCCGCGACGCGCGCCACGCTGGTGGTGGACGTCAGCAGGATGGGTGTTTCGATGTCCCCCAAGTCTTCCACCTGCGTCGAGCCCGCCAGCTTTCCGAAACCATTGCCCACGAAAATCGCGCCCGGCACTTTCTCCCGATAAAGATTGCCGGAATGTGGCAGAACGGCAGTCACGCCCGTGCGGATGTTGTCGCCCCGAATTATGGTCGTTTGCCCCACTTCGACCCCGGCGACATCGGTGATTGCGTTCAGCGGTCCGGCCGGCAGGATACCGACCTTCAGCCCGATTTCGGACGCGCGGGGACGCGCCTTAGGAGTGCTGTTCTGACCGATAGCGAATGGGATCGCCAACAAGACCGCAACAAGGACGAAAGATTTATCGACCATCGGCATAGCATACGACCAAATCCCACTGAGTTGGCGCTGGTCCAAGCCTTCTTGACCAATCTTCGTGCGCGGTTTACATTTGCGCCCATTCGATTACCGGAGGCGTCGCATGCTCTCAGGCTTCAAGCAGTTCATCCTTCGCGGCAATGTGGTCGACATGGCAGTAGGCGTGGTCATCGGCGCTGCCTTTGCCTCCGTGGTCGGAGCATTCACGAAGGATCTGCTAACACCGCTGATTACCGCCCTGGTTGGCAAAGGCGACCAGTTCTCAAACCTCACCTTCACGGTACGCGGCAGCGTCTTCGCCATCGGCGACTTCATTAATGCTGCGATCTCTTTCTTCCTGGTAGCTGCAGCTGTCTATTTTTTCGTGGTGACCCCGATCAATGCTTTGGTCACGCGCATGCGCAAAGCTCAAGCGCCGGCCGATCCCACCACCAAGAAATGCCCGGAGTGCCTCAGCGAAATCCCCATTGACGCCCGCCGCTGTGCCCATTGCTCCCAGCCGGTAGCGGGCAGAGCAGCCTGATTCGGCTCTGCCTTGGCGAAATCTGGCCATTTCCTGTAAAATCTATGCTTCGGCATCAAGTTTGAAAGGAATCAGGAGTTATGGCACGAGTCTGTGAAATCTGCGGCAAGGGGCCGCAGTTCGGAAACAACATCAGCCACGCCCACAACGTGACCAAACGTCGCTGGAACGTCAACCTGCGGCCCGTACATGCCAAGGTAGGAGCTGCCACAAGGCGCATGCGTGTCTGCACTTCCTGCCTACGCAGCGGCAAGGTTGTCAAAGCGTAGCTGCCACGAGCTAGCGCACACTCACCAGCGTCACATCGAAGATCAGAGTCGCATCCGGTGGGATCAATCCCGGATACCCCGCCTTGCCATACGCCAGATTGCCCGGAATTCGCAACTGTCTTTTCCCGCCGAT
>QIAJ01000186.1 GCA_003225495.1 Acidobacteriota bacterium | reverse complement strand
ACGGACATGAACGACGGCTTCCGCAACGATCCGGCGATCAATGAAGCGGGTGTGTTCGGTGATCCGGCAACCATTCTGCCGATTGATGCGGTGGCCGAGTTGAGCGTGATTTCGAATTACGAAGCTGAGTATGGGCGAAATAGCGGTGCCGTGATCAACATCGTAACGAAGGTCGGAACGAATCAGTTGCACGGGTCGGCGCTCGAGTTTAATCGCACGAGTTCCGTGGGTGGTGCGCGGAACTTTTTCAATACTGTGGGGTCACAAGACCCATTCCATAATAATCAGTTTGGCGGATCGCTCGGCGGGCCGATAGTGAAAGACAAGACTTTTTTCTACGTGAATTATGAGGGACAGCGGGAATCGGGGGCGCAGGCGGGACAGAGTTGTGTACCGGATCCTCGGCAAATTGCCGCGGACGAGGAGATAAACGGCGCACGAAATTCAGTGATTGCCTTACTGCTGGCGCGCAATCCATGGCCGACGCCGAACATCGATGATCCGAATTTTGTAGCGAGCCTTCCTGGCGAGGGCAACGATATTGGATGTGTCGACGGCAATAACCTTGCGACATCTACCCGATTCAAGAATCGCGTGGATAGCCTCATCGGAAAAGTCGACCATAACTTCAATGCGAACAACCTGCTGACGGGCCGCTATTATTTCGGTGACAGTGATCAGAGTTTTCCATTTGCCCAGTTGGCTGGGGGCCTGCTACCGGGCTTCAATACGGTGACTCCTACGCGCGTGCAACTCGTATCACTCTCCTACGTGAAGGTGATGAATTCCAGCCAGGTAAATGAGGCGCGACTGGGCTGGAATCGGTTCGTCGAGAGTTTTGTTCCAGAAGATCAGAATTTCGATCCCTCCTTAATCGGGCTGAATACGGGTGTCACATCGCCCTTCGACTTCGGTTTGCCGAAAATGAGTGTGACGGGCTTTTCGGTGATTGGAGCGACCAACTCCGTGCCGCGGGCTCGTGTAGATTCCAATTGGCACTTTGTCGACAACTACTCGTGGAAATTTGGACGGCACGACGTCAAGTTTGGATACGAATACCGCCGCACGACGATTGCCTTGACTCAGGACAATACTTTTCGAGGACGGTTCAGCTTTGACAGTTTGAGCACTTTTCTGCAAGGCACTCCCAGCGGCGGCAAGATCGCGGAGGGTAGCACGCGACGTCACACGGTCGAAAACAATCATGGCTTCTACATTCAGGACAGTTTCCGTTGGACACCGCGCCTGACGATTAACTACGGGATGCGGTGGGACTATTTCGGAGTGCCGAGCGAGCGGAGCAACTTGTTTTTCCAGTTTGATCCGACTGTAGACGGAGGGGGACTGAACAACGTTGGACAGCTCTACGAAAAGGATTACAACAATTTTGCTCCCCGGTTTGGGTTCGCCTACGACGTGACCGGCAAAGGAAGAACGGTGGTACGGGGCGGGTGGGGGTTGTTCTATGATGCCTTCGCACAAGATATTTTTGTTGGTCACGCCCCCTATAACTGCGCGTTCTGTCCAGGTGCCGCGTATACAGGAGTAGGCCCGGCGCCGATTTCAGCAGCAGGGGCAGATGCAGGTCCCTTCGACCCAAATACGCCTGCCTTCACGGACTTTTCGTCGCTGTCAGACTTCTTTGGCGCGAGCCGGAACCTGCGTACTCCCTACACCCAAAATTTTAATCTGAACGTGCAGCAACAGCTTGGAAAGGCTGTGTTGCAGGTAGGATATGTCGGCGCAAGAGGAACGAAGCTATTCAGATTCCGTGACATCAATCAGCCCAACCAGGACGCGATAACTGCCGGAGACACTTCTCAATGCACGGGCAGTGCCGGCCTTGGCGTGGTCAATTTTGTCTTTCCGAACTGTCCCATATTGGGCTTCGATAATGGTGTCCGTGATCCTCCCTTTGGCAACGCTGGGGCAATCGATCGACCGTTCTCAAACTTTTTCTACGTCAACCAGGAAGAATCAAGCGCCAGTTCTACCTATCACGCTTTACAGACCAGTCTGCGGATGAATACTTGGCGCGGCGTCACTTCCGCGGTGAACTTCGTCTGGTCGCATTCGATTGACAACGCCAGCGACAGCGAAGATTTCATTCCGAATGCAGCGCAGCCCAACAACAGTCTCGCTGCGAATTTAGAAAGAGGGAATTCTAACTTCGATATTCGCCGCCGTTTCAGTTGGAATTTCGGATACGATTTACCGAAATTTGATGGCAGCTGGGCGAAATTGAAGAATGGCTGGGGCTTTAACGGTGTGCTGAACCTTCAGGACGGTCAGCCTTACCAACTCAACTACAACTTCGAGGGCGACTACTCGGGTTCGGGCGAAGGCTTCGATAGGCCGGATGTCGTCGGGCCGATCCGCTATGGAAGCGGTGCGTCAGGTGTTGACCTCTCATCGTTTCAGGTCCCTTGCACTTTCGGAAATACAACAGTTGATCCCAACAATCCGACTGGTGACAGTGCCTGCTTGACCGGGTCCCGTCACTTTGGCAACATGGGGCGCAATATCCTTCGCGGGCCGGCTTTCAAAGAGTTGAATTTCTCGGTGTTCAAAAGAACAGCGATCACCGAACGGTTGAATCTGCAGATTGGTGCCGATTTCTTCAACATCTTCAATCATCCGAACTTCTCCAACCCCAATTTGCCGAACTTTATCACCGATGCCGCCAACAACGGATTAGACGCGAGCGGGCGTGGGATCGGATTGCTGCCCCTGACTGCCACGGGCGACGTGGGCATCGGCAACCCGTTCCTCGGTGGAGGCGGGCCGCGCGGGGTGCAGTTCTCGGCGAAGATTACTTTCTAGAGCAGGCGGCAAGTTGAACTTGGCAGGGTTTTGATCTTGGGTCTCAGGATTTTTCCTGAGACTTTTTTTTATGAATCTTCCAATTGAAGGCCAATCTCGGCACGTTTTGGCTTGCTCCATTCTTTGCCCAGAGGTGCTGGGCCAATGGTGACCTGTGGTGTCTTTTTGGACGTGCCGGCTAACTGCTACGCTTTCATTGGTCTCCCCCCAAAATCTGATCGAGCGAGTGGACCTATGCTGCGGAAAGTCTCAACCCTGCTGGTGGCTGTGATCTGTTTTTTGTCGGTTCGGGCGGCAGCTCACGATGAGCATAAGGCGCTTCCGAAGTCTGCGAAAGCCAAGACGGCGGCTGGGAAATCGATGCCGCTTACGACTTCGTCGGCCAAGGCTCGAGATCTATACCAGCGGGCGCTTCAGGATTACGAACTTCTATACCTCGAGCGGGCGACGATCGGATGGAGGGCGGCAGCCAAGGAAGATCCGCAATTTGCGGCGTCGTTTGCCATGCTGGCGATGAACAGCCGTGATCCGGAGGAGGCGCGTACCGCTCGTGAACACGCCAAGGAAGTCGCTGCCAAGGCATCGGCGGGCGAGAAACTTATGATTCGCTGGGTCGCCACCGTGCAGGAAGGGAATTTTCTGGACGGGATCGCCGCAATGAATGACATGATCGCGATGTTCCCCGGCGACAAGCACGTGTACTACATCGCGGCGAACTGGCTGATGGGTGTCCAGGGAAATGAACAGGCGCATCACCTGCTGCATAAGTCACTGGAGATTGATCCGGACTTTGCTCCGGCGCTGAACAACCTGGCATATTTGCATGCGCGCGACCGCGAATTCGGGGAAGCTCTGCAAGCGATGGATCGCTACGCCGCGCTTTTGCCGAAGGAACCGAATCCACAGGATTCCTATGGCGAGATTCTGCGCATGGCGGGAAAGTTCGACAGCGCGCTGGAACACTATCGCGCGGCGCTGGCGATTGATGCCAGTTTCAACACTTCGCAGGTCGGGTTGGCTGATACTTACGCCTTAATGGGCGATCAGGAGCGGGCTCGTCAGGAGTATGACAAGGCCATCGACAATGAGCCGAATCAGGCCAACCGCTTCGATTATCGTATGCAGAAGGCCATCACCTGGGTCCGCGAGAAGAACTACGTCGAAGCGGACCGCCAGCTGTGGCGTATTTCGGTCGAAGCGCATGGGCAATCCTACGAACTCCAGGAAGCGCAGGCTCTACGGCGGATGGCGCAATACGCGGCGGACGATCAGCAGGCCGTTGAGCGCCTGACGTCGGCAGAGGATGCGCTCACCCATCGCAATAATCTATCGGCATCGGACCGCGACGAGGAACTGGCGCATGTGCTGCGCTTGCGGGCAGCGCGGCTGCTTCAGATCGGGAAGGCGGATGCGTCGCAAGCCTCTCTCAATCGCTTGTCTGAACTGGCTAGCGGCAACCGGGATTTGGTGATTCAGGAATGCTGGCATGGCGCCGCGGGAGAAATGCTGGCTGCCAAAGGCAACTTCAAAGGGGCTGTTCCCGAGCTGGAAGAAGATCAGGACAATCCGGAAACTTTGGCTCTGCTGGTGAGGGCCTACAAGGAAACCGGAGCTATCGACAAGAGTCAGGCGACGGCAGAACGTTTGCGGATGACCAACATGCCCAGCCTTGAACAGGCACTGGCGGCGAGCGCGGCACGGGATAAAGTATCCCAACCGCCCGAACCAGTAGCGGCGCGTTAATCCGAATTCCTTTCGAGCGCGGGAAAAGGTACACTTCCGCAACAGCTATGGCGACTCATGGATCCGAACGACGTGCCGGCCGTCGCGTGCCGGTACAGGCGCCCGTCAAGGTCCGAAAATCCGACGGGACTGAGACGACGGGCCTCACCCGCGACCTCAGTTCGAACGGCATTTTTCTTTATTCCGAGACAGGTATGGAGGCCGGGTCGAAGCTCGAACTGGTAGTCATGCTGCCGCCCGATCTGGGTATAGGCCCGGGTGGCTGGACGCTCTGTCAGGCGTCTGTTGTCCGGGTGGAGAAGACTGACGGCAAAGGCGTTGGGATCGCGGCGAGCCTGGATCGAATCGAGTTGCTTCCCCAGATCGGTTAAGACCAGATTGGGTAGAAGCAGAGACGCGGTTTGCCACGTTTTTCCAGCCAACCGTGTTTGCCGATTGCTACCGAGAGACGGCCCCGCACCGTACCTGCCCTGCCGGTTAGTCCCGCGCAATTTATTTTAAGATTTTCTTCCCGCTGGCCCTCTTGCGGTGCAATAATGGCGCGCCTCCAAAAGTTCAATTGAAAGGCGACTATTCTTTCCAGGCAGGGCAGGTCATGTGGATTGAAAAACTCGTCGAGGGCGTGCTCCAGGTAGATACCGCGATCGGCCCTCGATTCGTACGACTGAAGTTAAAACAACGCGCGTATTTGATGTGGATGTTCCGGCACTTCCCATCGCTTCCACAGCAGGTGTTGCGTCCGCGAGAGCAGCGGATGATCGATCGTCTCTGCGAAGAGAACGGGTTCGCGTCCATGCCGGGAATGGGCGCGACGGATGCGCTCGTCATCGGCACGATTGAGAAACGACAGCCGGTTGTGGAAGAAGTAATGCCGGTACGCCGTCCGATAGTGGCGTCGAATTCTCCTGTGCCGGAACCAGGACGCGAAGCAGCCTCCGCATAGAGAAAAATCCTGCAGCCGTGGCCACTGGGTTAGTATCTCGCCTGCCTCGCCTCAGTTCCTCGGAATATCCTCCTCGGTGTCATTCATCCGGTGTGCGATTCCCGACAGAGTCCCGCACGGACCTGACCCACGTCCGCCGCCGACATGCCCGCCACCAACATGTCCTCCGCCTCCGCGTTCCTGCTGGCAAACGCGCATTGCCTCGTGTTGTTGAGGGGAGATGAGAGCGTCCATCTGTTGGCGCTCCTGCTGGTGAATCATACGGATGCGTTCCTGTTTTTGTGACGGAGAGAGTGAGGCATTCGCGCACACTCCTTCGACTTCTTGCCTCGTTTGCTGACCAACAACGCGCCGCTGCTCCATCGCAGCT
>QIAJ01000185.1:1508-4907 GCA_003225495.1 Acidobacteriota bacterium | reverse complement strand
ATTCCTTTCCAGCCCAAAGGCACTCGCAGGGCGTTTCAGCTAAGCGTCGAACTCAAGACACTTTTCAGACTTGGCAATCTGCGCGGGCTTCTGGAGTCGAACAAAACGGTGCGCTTGGAGTGCTTCCGGGTCTGGATCGAGCATGTTGACCTTCAACTCTATCAGCATGAGGTAGCCTGGTTCCCTTCTCAACTCCGTCCGCTTTGTGTTCTGGGCTACGGGCTTGGAGCTTGGAATTTCCGTCGCCTCTACTTCGTTGCCGACATCAACGGTGTCGTCGGAGTTCGTTGCCGCCTCGACCTCGAAACGCAGGAGATGTCCATCGATCTCGGATGTCTTCGCAAAGGTGCGCTTTTTGTTTCGGTATTCGAGCATCACACTTACTTTTACCCAGATACTGTCGCCACCAACATCACCCCCGTAACCGTCAAGAACATGGTGTCGGTGGCAAAGCAGCTTGGCTCATTCATGCAACCGGTGTTCAAGGAATTGGTCAACGACAAGGAGACAATCAGATTGGGCGTGAAGGATATCAAGAAGGCGGCCGATCGGTTCTTCGCTGTTGCGCGCCCTGCGTTCTACAATGTCGATGTGGAAGAGATGAAGGACAAGTGGGCCAAGTTCATCGACCCAGATCACCGCGTGCTTTATGGTTTGGACGAGGAGTGGCATCCACATATCGGGTCTCTGACGTTCCAACAATGAAAGGCGTCTTTTCGGATTAGGATAAAAATTGCTTACATTCCACAGGCAACGACAACAACAACAACGGCGTTCATCTCACGGTAAGGACTTGAAACCTTGAAACCACCTATAATTTGCACAGTGATACGGCACGAAAATCGGGGATAGAGGTTCATTATGATCTAATGTTGAAACGGTTCTGCGGACTACATGAAGGATGGCGAAATTGTTAAACACAGGACTAGATTCTTTCGTAGAATACCATGGACTTGCACATTGACCCCTCGATGAGTCAAGGTTCCATAGGCCAATATCACACATGTTTCTTGGGAAATCTGAGTTGTCGATTGTTGTGATATGTGCATCGCGCTTCGGATCAGGAAAAGCGGCAATTTCATCGGTTGAGTTAAAGGCCGGAATAACTCTCGTCGCCGGGCTCAAGCCCCTGCAGGCCGTGCACTCTCCTTGCCTTCCAACAGACTTTTCTCATCGCGTCCCATCGAAGCAATTGACCTCCGCAAGCTTGCCAATTGCTGATTCCATCTCCGCTCATCCCTCCCAATCTCTTCACAATGTTCAACCGCTCCGTCGCCCGCGTGGCCACCCGGTCCCTCCCAAGCTGGCAAGCAAAGCCGCTTCGTGTCAACCTCCGCTACGCAGAGCTCCAGCTCCCCCATCCATTGCCATTGACCCTTAGCACTAATGCATCTTCATCAAGGCCCCTCTCGCATCCAGCGTGCAGTGCAAGCTCCCAAGAACGGCCTCGTCCTTAGCACCATGCGTTCCACCTTCTCCAACAACATCGGCCGCAACATCATCCAGTCGCGTGGCATCGTTGCTGAGTCTGCTGCCGCTGCCATGGTCGCTGCTGCCAAGATCCAAGGTGCCGTCATTGCTACCGTCGGCCTGGCCGGTGCTGGTGTCGGTATCGGTACCGTGTTCGGTTCGCTGATCACTGGCGTCGCCCGCAATCCTTCCCTCCGTGGTCAGCTTTTCCAGTACGCTGTCTTGGGTTTCGCCTTTGCTGAAGCTACTGGTCTTTTCGAAAAAGCTCGGGTATGACAATCGGGGTTTGTAGCCTTCGCCGCAGGAAAGCTATTTAGACTGGTGTGCGTGTGGATATCGTGGTATGACAGGTGACAGGATGGAGAATGGGAGATTTTGTAATTATAGCTTGGACCGCAAAATAGATGGATCACTGTCCACAACGTTTTCGTTTTCGTTTTCGTTTTTGTGAGAAAGAACGAGCGACTAGTGTCATCATTTTACTGTGTCCTTGACCACACTACAAACTATCCCATGCAGCGTTTGTTTATCGCCAATTGGTACAAAATCTGACAACGAGGTTGGCGGTTATTCAATCGAGCATCCAGTCTTCGATGTGGCCGTGAGCCCTTCCATGCTCTCTAAGAACGTGTCGCACATGCCAATTGACGTGCAATGTTTTGCTCATATGTTCCTTACTAGACATAATATCTACCAATTGTAGAAACTACTATGAAATAGCTGGCTGCAGCGAAAGCGTGATAAAAAACTTGCCAACGCTGCAGGAATCCGACCTGCCAAGCATGTATGTCCTCACTCCACTCCGCAGCTTCGAAAGCTTCGCAGGGCAACAGAAAACCTAACAACGACTCAATCCTCAACATTGAATCGTCTACACACCAGCCGTGTCCCCACGGCGATACCTTCTCTCGCACCCTCTTGCTCCTATCATAACCGCCATGCTGACGTTATTCGCACCAAAGACATCTGCGCGGTCATTGCGATCCTTCACTGCATCGAATGCAACCCATCGTCCCATCACAGCGTACACAGCGAACGGCTTTTATCGGAGAGGTTATGCTACAGATTCGGGTACTTTTCGTCGGCTCTTTGTTGTCCCACAGATTATGTTGACCAAGTACAGAGGAGAGAGATTTGATCATCATCGGAGGCGGAGTCGCCGGGTATGTTGCGGGCATTAAAGCAGGCCAAGCAGGTCTCAAGGTACGCAACTGGTTCTCCTTGTAAATTCATGTATGCTCACGAAAGCCTAGGTTACATGCATAGAAAAGCGTGACACCCTTGGTGGAACATGTCTCAACGTCGGCTGCATACCTTCGAAGTCTCTCCTGAACAACTCCCATCTCTACCATCAGATCCTACACGACACAAAGAATCGCGGTATAGAAGTGGGTGATGTCAAGCTCAATCTTGCAAACCTGATGAAGGCGAAGGACACGTCGGTGAACGGCTTGACCAAGGGCGTCGAGTATCTCTTCAAGAAGAACAATGTTGAATATATCAAGGGCACTGGCTCATTCGCGGACGAGCACACGGTTTCAATCAGCCTGAATGATGGCGGCGAGATTGGTATCAGGGGCAAGAATATCATTGTCGCCACCGGCAGTGAAGCAACGCCTTTCCCGGGCTTGACCATCGACGAGAAAAAGGTTATCACAAGCACAGGCGCAATTGCATTACAGGAAATACCAAAGAAAATGGTTGTGATTGGTGGCGGTATCATAGGACTCGAGATGGTATGTTGATTTTGCTACCGTTACTTCAAAACCGTTGCTAACCAGCACTACAACAGGGCTCCGTCTGGTCGCGTCTCGGCACAGAAGTCACGGTTGTCGAATTCCTTGGTCAGATTGGCGGTCCGGGGATGGATGCGGAGATCTCGAAGTTGATTCAGAAGATCTTGAGCAAGCAAGGCATGAAGTTCAAGCT
>QIAJ01000185.1:0-1488 GCA_003225495.1 Acidobacteriota bacterium | reverse complement strand
CGTATATCTTTCCAATCTTTTCATCGGCTTTCATCCACTGACTTTTACCGCAGCTCGATGCAGATGTCCTATTAGTCGCCATTGGCAGAAGACCTTACACCGCAGGCCTCAACTTCGAAGATATTGGATTAGAAGCAGACGATAGAGGACGGCTGATTATCGATCAACAATTCAGGACGAAGATACCACACATCAGGGTCATCGGCGATTGCACATTCGGTCCAATGCTTGCGCACAAGGCTGAAGAGGAGGGTGCTGCGGTTGTCGAGTACATCACCAAAGGCTATGGTCACGTCAACTACAATGCTATCCCGTCGGTCATGTACACCCATCCTGAGGTTGCATGGGTAGGGCAAAACGAACAGGATCTTAAGAATGAAGGTATGCTCAATCGGATGAAAAGATTACCTTGGAAAATTACAGCCGCTGACCCATGACAGGTGTCAAATACAAAATCGGGACCTTCCCTTTCTCCGCAAATTCGAGAGCCAAGACCAATCTCGATACCGAAGGCATCGTCAAATTCCTCACCGACGCTGAAACTGACCGGATACTGGGCATACACATTGTTGGGCCAATGGCCGGTGAATTGATCGCGGAAGCCTTTAAGGAGGCGGCCATGGCGGCATACTCAAAGCCTATCCACTTCTAGAGTTTTATTTTGTGGCTGTTCTGCCTTGTTCGTCAAGTAATCGAATCATACTCTCTCGTGTTGAATAATTTGTACCATAGCATGAAATCGGATGAATTGATGGCTGAACCTTGCGTACCAGACAATGCAGGGCGAAAAAAGAAAATCAAGAATTATTATTTTGGTATCATCACTAACACGATTGTTCTATGTTCACCTCTTTGCCTCGTGTTCATTCATAGCCTTCTCCTCCAGTAACCTTCTTTCCTGCCTTCCAGCCCTACTCCCGACTTTCTTCAAACCTTCTAACTGCTTCGCCACCCTTTTTCGTATCTCTTCAGGTACATCTCTTCCCTCCTCCGCGACATCAACCACCATTTCCAAATGCGTATGTACGATCGCCCACGCCTGTTTCCCCACCATCAATCCCAACTCTCCCCCTCCTATCAACCTCTCCAACTCATACGCACAATTCTTAATAATCTCATGCACCGCAACCGCACCCTGCGGCGTAGCCCTCGCCTTACGTATATCGCCAACACTCCGAGCCAAATAAGCATCGGCACCAGGCACATACGCCGCATAGAAGAAAGCCGTATCCCTAAACCACATCTCGGCCTCATCCAACCCCGTATCTTCCCCATTGCCTTCGCGCCCTCCCAGCACCACTCCCCTCCTTTCTGCTTCTGAGCCGGTAATGTGGGATGGCGGGAACAGCTCCTTCCTCCGCGTTGTGAGATGTGCGTGCCGCTCGTGTGAGGCCTTGACAAGGCGTGCTGAGCCACTGAGGTAGTAGGCTAGGATGGCGCCGCCGAGGGAGAGCATGGCGCCTGTTATGAAGCCCGTGAGGGCCGGGT
>QIAJ01000031.1 GCA_003225495.1 Acidobacteriota bacterium | reverse complement strand
TGATGAATGAGGAACGCGGAACGATGAATAAATTCGCGCCGCCGCGTCAACTCCGCCCTTGGGCGGCGCGCAATACGATCTAAGTCTGAGGCGAAATGTGAGGGGCACCGCTTGAATCACCCAATCGAATAATGTGTCTTCGATTCCACGCGAACCTGATTTTGTTTTTCCTGTGCCTGCTCACTGGCTTCGGTGGCAGTGGCCAGACCGCCGGCAATTCGACCGGAGTACCCAATTCAGAGCGCATCCTCTTTCAGAGCGATCGCGATGGAAATTGGGAGATCTACACAATGCGCACCGACGGTTCCGAGCAGATCAATCTCAGCCGGCACCCGGCTGACGATACTCAGCCCTCGTTATCTCCAGACGGCCACCGCATCGTTTTCGTCAGCAACCGCGATGGCAATTCCGAAATCTACGTCACGAATACGGATGGTTCCCGCGTCAGACGCCTTACGAATAATCCCGCGGAAGATGTCTATCCGGCGTGGTCACGCGATGGCCGTATTGCCTTCACCAGCAACAGGAGCGGTAATGACGAAATCCATATTCTGAACGCGGATGGCTCAGCGCCGATCAACCGACCAACAACCCTGCGACTGATGCAGGTCCAGCGTGGTCGCCGGACGGACAACGGATCACCTTTCACACTGACCGCGACGGGAACGTTGAGATCTATGTGATGAATGCGGATGGGACGGGCGCTATCCGTCTCACGAATTCGCCGAAGGGCGATTCTGTGCCGGCATGGTCGCCCGATGGAAAGAGAATAGCTTTTGCAAGCTTTCGATTTGGACGACCTGACATCTTCGTCATGAACGTCGATGGCACTGGACTCGTGCGCCTGACTGACAACCCGGCCGCCGACTACGCGCCATCCTGGTCGCCGGATGGGCGCAGGATTGCCTTTCACAGCAGTCGCGACGGCCACAGTGAGATCTACGTCATGAATAGCGACGGCACGGGCCTTGTGAAACTGACCGAACACCCAGCGAGCGGCATTCTTCCGAAATGGGGAGGGAGATTTCGATCTTAATGGCGGCCTGGATCGCGCTCGAACTCATGGCGCCGGCGAACAAATCGTTGCACGCGAGCCGCACAAGGGAGCTTCTCATCCAGAGCTTGCGTCTTTCGCAGTTCCCTGCGCCCGCGTGAACTCAACCGTTCGGTGGCTTCCTGATACTTTTGACTTGAAGGAGTTAGAAATGGCGGCGGCGCAAATTAATGCCCCAAGTGGCGAGATTGTCGAGCAAAGTGAATGTTGGAAGGATCCGTATACAAGCTATGAACAATATGTCACCGCGAGGAAGGCGCGATATACCGCGGAAACCGAGGCGGCCAGGGCGGAAGGCTTTCAGCGGGACTATTTGACAGATATCGCGAAGCGTATCTATAGCAAAGAAGATTTTCAGCAGCGTAACGCCTTTGCGGGATTTCAATGCACGCGCGTCAAATATATGAGCGACGGCTTGAAGGTGGTCGGAATCATCTGGAAACCGAAAGATACGGCGGGCAAAAAGCTACCGCTGGTTATTTACAATCGCGGCGGGAACCGTGAGTTTAGTAAATTAAACTTTATCTCCAACTACTCTTTGTATCCATTCCTTCAAAACGGTTTCGTCGTGATCGGCACACAGTATCGCGGTACGGACGGCGGCGAAGGCAAAGATGAATTTGGCGGCGCGGATATAAACGACGTGATGAATCTCGTTCCGCTAGCGAAATCGCTTGGCTATGTGGATATGAACAATGTCTTTATGTTAGGCGACTCGCGCGGCGGAATGGAAACGTATATTGCGCTGAAAAATAAGATTGCCGTCAACGCGGCGGCGGTCCGCGGCGCAGCGAACGATCTGATTCCGCAAAGGCGTCCGGCGATGGAGAAGAACTATAAGGAAATGATTCCCGATTATGAAAGGCGCAGCATCGAATTATTAAAAGACCGCTCGGCTGTTTACTGGGCGGACAAGATCAATGTTCCGGTTTTGATACTGCAAGGCGGCGCTGATTGGCGCAGTGATCCGGCGAGCGCGCTGAGTCTGGCGCAGAAATTACAGGAACTTGGCAAGACTTACGAACTGATCGTTTATGCGGGCGACGAACACGGCTTATCGCTCAACCGCGCCGACGCGGATAAAAGGATTGTCGAATGGTTCAAAAAGTATATGAAATAGCCGCAGAGTCTGTTAGCCATAGCGCAATCCCAATCGTTGGACGCGAGCGGCGGGAGCGGGAATTCAATCACGGTGTCCGGACATCTGTCTGACGATATTCACCCAAAAACCCTAAAGAGTATCTTGACGCAAGCTGGCTTGAAGAAATAGAGTTTCACATATGCGGTACGCAATGATCATCGAACCGGGCGAACGAAACTACTCAGCTTACCTGCCCGATCTTCCGGGCTGTGTCGCTACCGGGAAAACCATCGAAGAACTCCGCCGACGTATGACTGAAGCGATTGAACTTCACCTCGACGGAATGCGTGAAGACGGGTTAACTATTCCCGAACCCACTAGCATCGCGGACTACGTCGAAGCAGCGTAACGCTCATTGTCTATCGCCATATAACAGATCGTTAGACGCGAGCGGCGGCGCGTGTTTCGCATCATGTTGGTCCGGCGGCGAGTTGGTTGACCGGCAGTCCCCGCTGGAGCATCATCGAGCCGCTGCGCTGACTTACGAAAACAGATGAAAGCCTTCCCAGCTTCACCGTGGGCGAACCTCGGCAGGTCGATCTACAGGTGAGCGGTGGCACACCGCCTTACCACTTCGAGATTACACAAGGCGAGTTTCCCGAGGCCCTCAATTTGAGCGCAGAGGGAACGATCTCGGGAACAGTCACGAAGGTTGTTGATGACACCACCGTCTTTATCAAGGTGACCGACGAGGAGGGCGCTTCTCTTACGCAGGCTTTTGACGTGCAGGTCTCGGAGCCCTGACCTGGACAGTGCAAGGGCCGAAGCGATCACGCCACACGGTCGCTGCGTATCGCGTCGTTCAAAAATAAGGCTGTGATGAGAACGTTCCTTATTGAAAGACCACCGTCTAACAACTCATTCACCCCGAGCACTCAGTGTTGCTTTTATCATCCAATCTTGATTGCCGCCCGGTGAACTCGATCGTTGGGCGGCTTTTGAGATAGGAGGAGTTTGCGAATGAAATCGTCGACGTTTCTGCGGATCGCGTCCCTCATCACTTTCTTCTACTTTGCCGGCCACACCGCCAGCATCCCCTGGACTCCGGCGGTCGGACCCGGAGAGGCGTCGGTGCTTGAAGCCATGAAGGCGCACAGCTTCAATGTATTGGGCTCTAACAGAACCTATTGGGACCTCTATTTTGGTTTTGGCGTCATCATCAGCGGGTACCTGCTGGTTCAGGCGGTAGTGCTGTGGCAGCTTGGTTCGCTGGCAAAACGCGAGCCCGCACAGGTACGGGCCATAGTCGCTTCCTTCCTGGTCGCCTTCATCGTCAATGCCTTTCTGTCATGGAAATACTTCTTCGTCATTCCCTTAATCAACGCCATCTTAATATCAGTGTGTCTGGGACTTGCGCTGGTCTTTTCCGGCCGCTCGAGAGCCACCCAACAAATCGTTGGACACGAGCGCGGAGAGCGTGAAATCCAGGTGTGAGGGATGAAGGCGGAGGGATGAGATAATCGCGCCGCCGCGTCAATTCGTTGGACGGCCGGTAGTGATGCAGTTTGAAGTCTGCAGAGCTTTTTTGTGGTTCTCCATGTAGCCTCTGTCCCTCACTGGTGAAAAATGCTTGAGAAATATTCACCACCGAGGAATAGAGATCGATCCCGAGGATCACAGAGAATTCAAATTGATACGCCCGAGTTCACCTAGTGGGCGAGAGCACCATCGATGTGAGAAGTTGGGATTGAAGGCTCACCGCTCTGGCGCCCGCTTCGCGCGCTTGGTTTCTTTAAGGACCGGTGAAGGATAAGAAGATGAAGTTGTGTCCAGGGGGAGAGTTTATGACTGTGCGCAGCTCTGGCAGAGTGTCGGTTTCAAGCCATGAATCCGATAAATCGGCTGATGCCCGACGAAAGCAGCCGCTGCTGAGCCGAATGACTTTGACCCACGCTATGTGTTATTCACCTCCGGTTAATTTACGGCGCCAGGAGATTCGAGCGACACAATGAGCCCACCTGTCGAGGTCATGGCCGAACTGTTTCGGCAGCTTGCTTTCATCAGCGCGCTTATCGGAGGGTTCTCGCTCGCCTTCCTGGTA
>QIAJ01000187.1 GCA_003225495.1 Acidobacteriota bacterium | reverse complement strand
TCATCCAAAGAACCCTGCTGCTCCGATCACCAATGCCGTCGCGATGGAAGTTCTGGTTGTCCTGCTGCTGACAGTTTTCTTCGTGCTAGTCCGTCTACGGCTGTCGGTGGAGAGGCCGGCCGCGCTTCAGCACACCATGGAAGGCATCTACGGGTTCGTCAACAACCTGGCGCACGAGACCATAGGACATCATTCGGAACAGTTCGTGCCGTACCTGACCACGCTCGGAATGTTCATCCTGATCTGTAATCTGATTGGACTGGTCCCGGGGCTTGAGTCGCCGACGGCGGTGCCGGTTGTCCCGCTTGGTTGCGCGCTGCTGACGTGGATCTACTACAACTATCACGGCATTCGGAATAACGGCGCGCTCGGCTATCTCAAGCACTTCATTGGGCCTCAAGATAAGGACATGCCACTGATCGTCCGGCTACTTTTGCCGATCCTTATGTTTCCGATCGAAGTGTTCAGCCATCTAGCCCGGATCATGTCGCTCACCATTCGTTTGTTTGCCAATATGTTCGCAGGCGAAATGGTGACGCTGGTATTTTTCTCCTTGATTCCGATTGCGCTGCCAGTGGCGTTTGAGGGCCTGCACATTGGAGTGTCGCTTGTTCAGACTTACATTTTTGTGTTGCTCGCTTGTGTGTATCTGGGCGAGGCGACAGCGCATGAACACTAGAGCTGGTCAGAGGTCGCAGGTGACGGGTCACAGCATCGTATCGACAGATTTCGCTGTGACCGGTGACCTGTCACCGCTACCAGCGTGAGGGCGCCGGCCTCCCAAGGCTCGGGCGTCAACCACCCACTGGTGGCACATTCATAAGGAGAAAACGATGCGTAAGATGTTGATGGTGCTGTTTGTGATGATGATGTTTTCGATTCTGGCGGTCCCGGCTTTCGCTCAAACGGGCGGGAACGCGGGTCCGGCTACTAACTGGGTTGCTATTACTTCGGGCTTCGCCATTGCAATCGCTGCGGGACTGGCTGCGCAAGGGCAGGGCAAGGTGGGCGCGGCGGCTTGCGAAGCGATGGCTCGGAACCCTGCGGCGCGGTCGTTCATTCAGCTGGCGCTGATTCTCGGACTGGCGTTTATCGAGTCGCTGGTGCTTTTTACGCTCGTGATTATCTTCGTGAAAGTTGCATAGTTCGAAAATCGTAGTTTGATTCGTGAAGCCTCCGCTTGCGCGGAGGCTTTTTACGTTCGGTCTCAATAGAGAGGTTGTCGCGTTCAGAGCGATGGGGAAGATGCGGCACTCGGCGTACATCAGATTCGGAGAAGGTTACTGCTTAGGATTTGCGTTCGCCGTCCCAGTTGGCGGCACGGTTTTCGGGGGCTTTTTCAGAGGCTTCTACCAGAATACGGCGCAGACGGTGGCGGCTGTCGAGGTCCATGCTAACGAACTCGAAGCCGATTTCATTCACGCGGGCGCGGCGCAGCAATACCTGACCACGGATTTTCTTCACGCCTACCGAGATTTCCACGTTTGCCTCGGAACCCACGCGAAGATTGTCATTACGCGTGCCCATGCCGCCTCCCAAGCTCATTTCGCGCATGACTACGTTCGATTTTCCCCATGAACTGCTGAGCGTAGCCGAGAACGTACGCGGCAAGATGATGCGCTCATAGCGCCGCTGCCGGACCCACGGGCAAGCGGGAGCCGGATCGAGAGGGCTCATCGCCAGTTCGGCGGCATCAAGGCCGCTTTCGGACATCACCTGGGATCCATACCGGGGATCGATCTTGGAAAGGGCCTGTGCCGCGGCGACGCGCAATTCGCGGTGCTGGCTGCGTCCCCACAATTTTTTCTCTTCCACAATGCTGCGCAGGATCGGAACAGCCTCGGCTTCGCGCAACCGGCCGAGAGATTCGATCGCCTTGAGTTGCACAAATGCCGGCCGCGATGCGGCTTCTCCCGAACTTGCCAGCGCAATCAGGCTGGAGCTGGCGGTGCGGTCCAGGCTCATGCCGATTTCGTCGATAGCTTCCGGCAGGATGAGCGGATCGAGCATTTCGAGTAGTTCGAGGAGCGTGCGGCCGCGGTCGATGGCTGCGCCGTACGCGATCTGTCGCACGAGTACGTCCTGATAAAAGCGGTTAAACTCCGGCATCCGCGAAGGCAGCAGCTCGAGCAAAGTCGTCACGTTCAGACGGCTCAGGAGTCCTACGGTCGAAGCCGCTTGCCGGGGTTGTCCGAGGCGCAAAATCTCCCGCAGATCGTCGATTGCGGGTTGGCCGAGTTCGCCGACCAGTTCGACGATGCGATCACATTCGACGCGCTTTTGGGAGCGAAAGAACCGGTCGGAGAGGTGCTCGACCGAGCTCTTGGGAATTTGCTGCAGAACGTTGATCAGTTCCTCAGGAACTTCAACCGAATTAATCGCTTCTTCGATGATTTCGGGAAGCCGATTCTCAATGCCGACTCGCGATCGCAGGTCCTGAACCAGCAGAGGTCTCTCCTTGCCGATATCGACCAGCGACAGGCAGACTTCCGCGACCGCCTTGTATCTCTTGCGAGCGCAGGATTCCTGTCCAAAACGGGTGAAAGCCGCGCTGAGCAGGCTCTGAATTTCGTTGTCGGATTCGTGCGCCAGCTTCTCGCCAATCTTGGCGATGGCGTTGGGCATTACTTCTTCCGGGGCGCTGGCGTAAAGGTCGGCGATCTGGGCCAGGCCGATGGCGGTCTTACGCCGCGGATCCATATCTTTCGCGTCGAGGCAGCCACTGTAGTTGATCAGAATCTTTGCAGCCAGTTCTTTGTCGTCGCGTTCGAGAAGCAGTTCGACAAATTGGCGGATGTTGCGGGGCGGCACACAGGCCGCTTCGCTCGAGAGAAGCACGCTCTTTTTGCCGGCCTCGGGCACTTCCGCCCAGAACATGCGGTCTAGAATGTCGGCGTGCGATTCGACCAGGATATTCGCCTTCGACATCTTGTCTTCCTGCACCCGCAGGATCTGCCGCAATGTGTCCATCTGACGGCTCATGTGCTCCATCATCTGGTGGACGGCATTGACCTTGACCTCGCCTTTTTGATAACGGTCGAGCGCGAAGCGAATGGCCATGTGCTCGGCTGCCTTCATCAGCAGCGGAGTGTCGCTCTGTTCGGCTTGGGTTGTAACCTGTGCCGATAAGCTCTCGAGCAAGTTCGCAAGATTCAACTTGGTGCCTTCGGGAGCCTTGCTGAACTCGGCCTTCATCAACTCTTCAGGATTGGCATTGGGATCCTGTGCTGCCTGACCGAAATGCGTCAGCATTCGAATCGCCTGAATGACTTCTTCTTCCTGGAGAGGGACTGTCCCGCCATTCCAGGTTCCACCGCCCCCGCCCGTACCAGCGCCGCCGCCATGCGCGACCGGCACATTGGGGACCGTGCCCAAGGGCGCTCCTCCGGGCTCACCCGAGCCTCCGGAACTGGCGCCCTGGGCCGCGGCGATGAGCTGCAGCATTTTCTGCGGATCATTCAACCATTGCTTGAACTCAGGACCAAGCGATTGAGCGGCCAACTGCGCTGCAACGGAAATTTCTCCCGTAGCCGGATCCGCTGCTACAAATTTGACTTCATTAATTTTGATGGAAGATTTCTTGTTATCGCCGAGTGTCTCTTTGAGTTGCTTGGCGAAATCCTGCGCTTTGGAGCCACCCATTGCGAAGGCGCTGACAAGACGTGTGAAGTCGTCGAGTGTGACCTTGGCGGAAAAGTGAATGCTTGCGAGTCCGGCTGCAGTCAGCAGCTGCGCAAAGCTGCGTTCCGCCTGTCCAGTTTCGAGAGGAGTGCCGTCGAGCAGGAGCTTGTTATCCGCAACGCCAAGGAGGAAGCCGGTTTCTCCGGTCTTCGGCAGTCCCTCTTGCAACTCATGCCATGTAATTTGAAACTGTCCCTCGGTACGTTTATGTTTCACCCCATACAATCGCGTGTACTTTACGAGAATGTTCAGGCTATGGATAAACGCCCGTGCAGACGCATTGCGGATGGCATCGTTTTGGGCAATGGTGGAGATGACTTCCTCCCTCGGGACTGGTACAGCTTCGGACATAAGCCTATGACGGAAAGTGACCTATTGCACGATTACGGAGGTAATTGACCGGTGGGTTCTGCGAGTCCTGAATGACTGTCAAGTCGTGCTGATCTGGTTACGCGCTACACTGTTGGCAGGCTAGGCCGACCGGATGCAGGTTCGCGTGCTTTTCTTCGGGGTTCTGAAAGACCTGGTGGGACGCTCCAGCGAGACTCTGGAGCTTCCCGAGGGCGCCCGACTCCGGTCAGTGCTGGACCATTATGTCCGCCAGACACCCCGTTTTGAGGCTATGGTGGCTTCTCTGGCGGTCTCGGTAAATCAGGAATATTCGCCTTCGGACCAACCCTTGCGAGGCGGCGATGAAGTGGGGCTGCTGCCGCCTGTGAGCGGCGGTGCCGAGGATTTGAATACCAATGCCAGCCCGATCCGCATCGTCCGCGACCCGATTTCGACAAAAGACGAAGTCGAGCGCCTGAAGCTGCCTGCGGACGGGGCGGCAGTTATTTTCGAGGGCATCGTGCGAAACAATACCCGCGGGCGGCGCACGCTGTTCCTGGACTACGAAGCCTATGAGGCTATGGCGCTTAAGCAAATGCGGGAACTGGCCGCTCAGGCTCGTTCGCAGTTCAACGTGCGGGATGTGGGGCTGGTACATCGCCTGGGCCGGCTTGAAATCGGCGAGACCAGCGTGCTGATCGTGGTTGCGTCGGCCCATCGCGGTCCGGCATTTGAGGCATGCCGCTGGATCATCGATACGCTCAAAAAAACAGTGCCCATCTGGAAAAAGGAACACTTTGAAGATGGCGCGGTGTGGGCGGATGGCGAGCCCTTTCCCGAAGAAATTGCGCGCCCAGCAGGCACAATCGGAGCGCAGCCCGCATCCAAATGACTGTCCCTGCATGAATAAGCTTCGCTTAGCGTTGATCCTTTGCAGTACCACTCTTGCTTCGCTGGCGCAGGACTCCGAATCCACCCTCAAAGTTGATGTCAAGCTGGTCAACGTTTTCGTGACCGTGACCGATGCGCATGGAGGTCCGATTGCGGGCCTTGCAAAAGATAATTTTCGGCTGAAGGAAGATGGTAAAGAACAGAGGATCGCGGTGTTCAGCCGGGAGTCGGAGTTGCCGCTATCCATTGTGCTCGCAATCGACACCAGCTTGAGCACAAAAAAGGATCTTCCGCTGGAGCAGGCGGCAGCGCACAAGTTCGCGCACACGATCGTCCGTCCGCAGGATGGTCTGGCGGTTTACAAGTTCAGCGAAGAAGTCACCCAGGTGGTGCCGTTCACATCCGATCTGGGCAGGATCGACGCCGGTATTGATCACATGCACAATGGATCTGCGACGGCATTGTTTGATGTCGTTTTTCTCGGAGCAGAGGCGCTGAGCACGCGCCAAGGGAGAAAAGTTATCGTGGCCGTCACTGATGGCGGTGACACCATCAGCCAGGTGAATTACAAACAGGCGCTGCGCGCGGCGGAAGAATCGGAAGCGATTATTTATAGCGTCATCATCGTTCCTATTGAAGCCAGCGCTGGGCGTGATACTGGCGGCGAGCACGCGCTCATTCAGTTTTCTGAAGATACCGGGGGCAAGTATTATTACGCGAGTTCGCTCGCGCAACTCGATGAAGCGTTTCGCAAGATCAGCGACGAACTACGCATGCAGTACTTGCTGGCCTACTATCCGTCGCAGCACTATTCAGAATCCGAATTCCGCCGAATTCAGGTGGACCTCGCCAATCCGCCCCCGGGTGGACCGTACCAGGCCCGCTACCGCGCGGGCTACTATACGACGAAAGATTCTTTCTAGCCCGATCGACCTTCGAAAAGGCATACACCTCAACGCCCGTGTGCCCGCATCTAGTAAACTGTCCTATCCATTGTTGAAGCTCAGACCCTAGCTACGCAGGATGCTTTGACATTCTGCTCCCAGGAGAGTGCCGCTTTGTCATCGAGGCCGGTTTTGTGGCGACGCCTGTTGCGTTCGCAGACCTTCTGCTTTTTGTTGTTGGCTTTCATAGCCCTTCCTTTGACAGGGCAGGAAACTTCTCCCCCGGCTGAGACGCCCGTCACGGTGGAAAACCCTACTACCGGCACGATTCAGGGAACGGTCAAGGATACAGATGGCAGTCCGGTGGTGGGAGCGCGAGTTCTGTTCCGTTCGAAGGCAGAGGGGACCAGCAGTGTGGCCCGTTCAGGTAAAGACGGAGCCTTTACCTCTGAACCATTGCCCCCGGGCGACTACCTAGTGCGCGCGGACGCTCACAACATGCTCAACGCCGAAACTCACTTGACGGTGAAGGTCGGAGTCGCGGCCACCTATGAGTTCAAACTGGATGCGATCAATCCCGGACCGGTCCGTCTGGAGAGCAGGCTACCAGGTGAGTTGGTGGACACTTTGCCGATTAACGGGCGAAATCTGTTCGACGTGGCGCGAATGGACCCGGGCATCCAGGTAATCGATGGATCGATCCTCGATACGGGCAAGAGCGGATTTCAAGGGCTCTCAATCAACGGGCAGTATGGCCGCACGGTGCACTACGACTACGACGAAGTTGAAATGATGGACGAGACAAAAGGGCTGGTCGTCGCCAACTTGCCCCCTGAGGCCGTGCGGGAGGTGATCGTCACGCGCATACAGCCGGATGTTTTTCAGTCTCTGAACGCAGAAGGCTCCGTCCGGGTGACTACCCGCTCGGGTGGAGATGAGTGGCACGGAAATCTGTTTGGGAATTTTCGCGCACGACCCATCGGAATGGCGGGCTTTCCTTCAGGAGATCTGAGCTACAGTCGTCAGCAGTACGGATTCGGAGCGGGTGGGGCGCTGATCAAGGACAAGGCGTTTCTTTTTGTCGGTGGCGAACGCACGAAGCAGGACGGCGTGTTGCCTTTCTACCAGGGATTCCCCTTCAACACACTGAGCACTCGCGAGGCGCCGTTCCGCGAAAACATGCTGACCGCGCGTCTCGACTACAACTGGTCAGAGAGTGCGAAGTGGTTTGCACGTTTCAGCTATGACAACGCTAATCAGTTGGGACCGACGGACAGCCTGGCGAAACTTCGCAACCAGATCAATGTGCCCTCCGGCGTCTTTGGGCTGGATTGGAATCATGGCCGGTTTGCGCATAGCGGCCGCTTCGGATATCAGAAGATGGTGAATTCGATCAACCCGGCGCTGGGTGGGGACTCATTGGTTTTTCCGGGGGCGCCATTTCACATTCAGCTCGGATCGTTTGAGGCGGGGCCGAGCATTCTTGGACCGCGCCAGACCGTTCAACGCGATCTCTTCGGACGCTACGATGGCAGCATGCCTTATCGCGACCGGCACACGCTGCGTTTCGGCGGCGCGATTCACCACATCACGCAAGGCGATTTCTACGCGCCTGGCGACTTCGGGCCATCAGTGACCAGTTCCAACGGTATTGATGTGATCACCGCGATTAACAGCGATCCGACTTTCCCATCGATCGTGCCGGGTGATCCGAAGGGACCTGCTGACAATCCTCTGAACTATCCCGTGGGCACCTTCACCATTTTCAATGGGCTGGGAAATTTCAGCGAACACTCGGCATTCAACCGGTCAAGCGGCGGGCATTTCGACACGCGGATCGAGCTGTATGCTGCCGACACGTTCAAGCTCTATCCCAATCTGAATATTTTTGTGGGCGTGAATTACGTACGCGACACGATACGATCGAACAGCGACATCGGATCGATTCCGTGTTCTTCGATAAACACAGCGATAGCGATCGTTCCGGTTGTACCTTGCGACGGAAGCACCCCGATTCTCGATCAGTTCGGTGACATCAAAGGCTTGGGCAATCGGGTCAGCCAGCCGAATTGGAATTTCTCGCCACAGGCGGGCATTGCGTGGGATCCGGGGCGTAACGGGCGCACGGTGGTCCGCGCGAGTGGCGGCATGTTCTTCGACAACTTCCTGCTTCAGAATTCCTATCAGGATCGCATCGGGCGGTTGTCGCAAGGACAGTATTCCCGAAGCTTAAACCTATGTCCGACCGGGACTGTGTTATTTCCGGACGGCAGCAGAGTGAGCTCCGTCGATGAGCTCGATATAGCGACGCAAATCTGTGGACAGCCGATTGGAACGGTGGCAAGCGCGATTGGGGATCTGCAGCAGCAATATTTGAACGCCCAGTCGGCGATCACCGGCGGGCCGAACGTATACTCGCTCGCTAACAGCCTCGCTAATTTCGGCGGCATGTTGGCGCCCAATTTCCGCACTCCTCGAGTAGTTCATATGAGTGCCGGAATCCAGCATCAACTCGGTGAACACAGCATGTTCTCGATTGATTACGTGCGCGAAATTGGAACGCAGTACCCGCTGGGAATTGATACCAATCACGTGGGCGACGCCAGCCACTTGAGTTCCGTGGCTGCGCTAAACGTGATTAACGCGACTGTGGCGCAACGCGCCCCCGGTTGCGGCCAAGCGGGCTTTCCTGGCAGTGAGTCACAGGCGGTAGTCCAGTGCTATATCGATGCCGTGCCGGGAGCGAGCATCATCGACTTCGCACGCAATGGCCTTGACTCCGGAAACGCGCTCTGTGGTCCATTTCCCTGTTCCGTTCTCGGATTGCCCGAGCCTGCATTTGGCGGTGTACACGTCACATTAGATCCATCGGATCCTTTGAACCTGAAGCACCTCGGCTCGAACGTTATGTATTTTCCCAGCGGACGCTCGGAGTATTCAGGACTTCATGCCACATTCAAAACGGCAGGAGATCGACTGGCGCGAGGAATCCGACATTGGGATCTGTTCTTCTCATATACCTATTCCAAGTATCAGAGCAACGTGGCTTCGCCGGACGGCAGTGGTGGTGACTTCTCTCTATTGAGCAGGGCTGAAGATTACAATCGGCCGCACGTCGGTCATTTCGGAGCATCTGGTTTGGACCGACGCAATATGTTTATTCTCGCTCCCACCTTCGACTTGCCACGAGGCCCACGACTCTCAATCATTGCTCAGCTGGCTTCGCCGCTCGAACTCAGTGCTCGTCTTCCCCAACTTGATGGGGGTGGAGTTGCGGGCGAAATCTTCCGTACCGATGCCACTGGAGACGGAACGGTTGGCGACCTTCTGCCCGGAACGAGCGTCGGCGGTCTGGGTGGCTATTCGGGGAACGATCTCGGGAAGGCGATTGCCTTCTACAACAATAATTATGCGGGCAGGCTGACAGCGGCGGGCGGTGCGTTGGTCAATCCAAATGGAACGACGCCGGCATTATTCACGTCGGACCAGTTGTCAAAGCTCGGAGCGCTATATCCATTTGTTTGCGCGGGCCCCAGCCAGCCAGGTTGCCCGGCAGTGCCTGGCAATTTCGCGCAAGCGAAGTGGCTGAGAACGGTCGATCTGCGACTGAACTGGCCGTTTCATATTGGTGAGAGGGCCCGTCTTGAGCCTAGTGTCGCCATATTCAACGTGTTCAACATTGCGAACTTCGGGGGCGCGGGCCGCCAATTGAATGGAGTGCTCGACGGAGCGCCTGGCAGCTCGCTGAACAGCGCCAGTTCTGCGGGAACGTGTGGGAACTCAACTGCTTTCTGTACTTCCCGTCTTGACCGCATTCTGCCCGGTTCCGGCAACTATGGACTGGGAGCGCCACGCCAGATTGAGCTTGGGGTGAAAATCACTTTCTAATTCAAGCTCACGGTCGAATCTGTGCGCGCAACTGCTTGGAGAGTTTCTCTATTCTTCTCAGTTTGTCAACCGCGTCGCTGGGCAGCAGGCCTTTTTTCAGTTGCTCGACATCTGCCGGAATGCTGGTGGCGAGAGCGGAGAGTTCCCGAGCTTCGCGCTCCATCGTTACTGTGTCCAAGCGATGGATGGATTTGGCATCGGACGTCTGGTCCTGCTGTTCTACCGCAGGTCCGGGCGGCTTGGGATAAGTCCGCTGGTGCATCTGCCCAATCGAACCACTCGCCAGCGCCATCGCGAGAGTGAAAAAGCCGAAACACATTCTGCAGAGTCGTTGCATGCAATAATCTCCAATAACAATGCGTTGCCGGTCAAGGGCCGTCCCAATCGGGTTTGCCGCTATCCGGCTTTTAGCATCCGGAGCTTCAAAGATCCCTGAGTTTAATCCCCCATCGGCGGACTATTTGTCAAGCGGGTAATTGGCGATCCGATCGGCGAATCCTGGAACAAAATAGCTTCGACTTGCATCCAAAGTCGAGGATCACAATCCCGATCCAGCTGAGGGGTGACGCGAATGCTTGCGACCAAGGCTGATGTGAACATCTCAGGCGGTCTGGTGTCGCGCTTACGGGAAGCGCGACGTCATACCGATTCTCTTTTCCGTATCGTTCGGCCCGATTCCCTGTACGAGCGTCCGATCCCGGAGCGGCACCGGATTATTTTCTACATTGGACATCTTGAAGCGTTCGACCGGAACCTGTTGAGTGGGAGACTCTTGCCGGCGACCAACTTCGATCGTGAACTCGACCGCTTGTTTGCCTTCGGTATCGATCCGGTGGGTGGGGGCCTTCCGACGGATCAGCCCTCGGACTGGCCCACGCTCGAACAAGTGCGACAGTATGTGCAGCGGAACCGCGACGAACTAGACCTGGGACTCGCGTCTCTTAATAATGGGTTGCGCGCGGTGAGCGATGAATTCACCCCGGAATTACTGCTCAACGTTGCCATCGAACATCGGCTGATGCATGCGGAAACGCTGGCCTACATGCTGCATCGTTTGCCATACGATAAAAAGATTAGCCCGCCCGCTTCCCCTCGTCCAGTTTTGGTCCCCGGTGCTTCGACCATGATGCAGGTTCCGGCAGGACCGGCGATGCTGGGGCTCTGCCGCGACAGTAAGACTTTCGGTTGGGACAATGAATTTCAGCGGCAATGGGTGGACATCCCTTCCTTCGCGATCGATCGTTACAAAACGAGAAATTCAGAATATCTGGCCTTCATGAATAACGGAGGATATGGGAATCGCGCTTTGTGGAGTGACGCCGACTGGGAGTGGAAGGAAGCGAACGGGATTTCACACCCCGCATTCTGGCGGCAGGGAAGTGACGATAAAGATAAAGAATGGTTCTGGATGGGAATGTTTGAGGAGATTCCGTTGCCGCCAGACTGGCCCGTCTATGTGAGCCACGCCGAGGCTCGCGCATATGCCCAATGGGTTGGGAGGAGCCTGCCGACGGAAGCCCAGTGGCAGCGTGCGGCCTATGGATCTCCGGATGGTGAGTGCAGGCAATATCCCTGGGGATCGAAATCGCCCGATGGGACCAACGGCAATTTCGATTTTGAGAATTGGGATCCCGTTTCGGTGGGGGCGTATCCCAGAAGCGCGAGCGCATTCGGGGTTGAAGAGATGCTCGGCAACGGTTGGGAGTGGACGGCAACGGTATTCGCACCCTTCGCCGGATTCGAGCCGTTTCCCTTTTATCGCGGGTATTCCGCGGATTTCTTCGACGGCAAACATTATGTAATCAAGGGCGCTTCCATGCGTACAGCAGAATGCATGCTGCGGCCATCATTTCGCAACTGGTTCCAACCGCATTATCAGTATGTGTATGCCGGATTCCGTTGCGTGAGCAATTCGTAAGCAGTTCGTAACCCAGAGGACCGAATGATATTGAGACAAGCCGTCACCGCCGATCCGGTTTTCGAGTTCGCCGCTGAAGTTCGAGCTGGACTGTTATGCGACGGACAGAAGGAACTGCCTTCGAAATATCTTTATGACGACGTTGGCTCCGCGCTCTTTGAAGTGATCAGCGCGCTTCCGGAATATGGCCTGACGCGTGCTGATCAACGTCTGCTGCGCGAGAATGCAGCCGAAATCGTCGCCCGCGTGAACTCGCCGGTCGTGGTCGCTGAGTTGGGCAGCGGCAGCGGCAAGAAGACCCGCTATCTGCTCGAGGCGCTCGATACCCGCCAGCAAACGCGTTATTGCCCGATCGAGATTTCTCACACCGCGCTCACCATGTGTGCGCGCGAATTGAGCGACATCGATCACATCAGCATCGTGGGATTTGAGAGTGAGTATCTCGATGGACTGCTCGAAGTCGCGGACAACCGCCGTGTAGGTGAGCAACTGCTGGTGCTTTTCCTGGGGAGCACAATCGGAAATTTCGATCGACCCGCTGACGCTAAATTTCTGCGAGCTGTGCGGCGCATCCTGCGGTCGGGAGACGCTCTACTGCTAGGCACCGATCTCGTCAAACCGATCCCGCAGATGCTTGATGCCTACGATGACAGTCTCGGTGTGACGGCTGCGTTCAATCTGAACCTGCTGGGCCGCATCAACCGAGAGCTCGGCGGTAACTTTGTGCTTTCGCAATTCAAGCACGAGGCGCGCTTCAATCCGGAAACCCGCAGCATCGAGATGCACTTGCGATCAGAGCGGAACCAGAATGTGACGATCTCGCGCGCAGGGCTGACCGTAACCTTCCGAACGGGTGAAACCATCTGGACGGAAAGCAGCCACAAATACTCTCGTCCGGAACTGCTGCAACTCGCCATGGCCGCCGGTTTCCGTTGCGAAGAGCAGTGGGTGGACGACGAGTGGCCGTTCGCGGAAACTTTGCTGATGGTAGATCCACGCGGTTAAGCGATCGTTAGCACTGCCCAGGATTGGCGTTTACCCAGTTGCCGGTACGAATCCGCTTCTAGTTGTGTAACGAGGAACGTGCACTCGCAGGCTTGCGTGAGGATCGCGTCACTTCTGAACAACTCTGCGAAAATTTGGCTTCACGCGCTATTTTTTTCGTGGCGGCTTAGAAATTGAATCGCAAGTCCCGGGGTGTTCGAATAGCTTGGGGTCTGGTGGATCCAGGCTCACGCCCGTATACGTGATTGTGTACAGCCGTCCGGTTTCGAGATTATTTACCTCGATCTTGATGGGAAAGCCCTGCAAGTCGTCTGCCTCCCAAAGCTTCATTTTAATTGTGGCGGTACTCTTCATTCCGACGAACGTCAGGCGCTCAACCCGGCAGGCATGCCCATCCACCGTTTCTTTTCCTGAACTGCCGGGATCGACGGAGCGCTCCGCTTTATGGTTCCGCAGACCGAAGAAGGGCCAAGTACCGGCGTCTGGCATGGGAAACCGGGCGCAACGGTCCGGCATTACCGCCCAAGTGGCGGGCAATTCCATATCAGTGATCCGGTAGTGGTTGGCAAAATCCAATCGCATAAGGTTCCCGGAACGATAAATTTTTCGATCTTGGTCGCGACCCAGACCGCCGTGCAGGGTTGCAGAAAAGTGCTCGAACTTGTCAAAGGGATTGCCACTGGAAGCGGGGGTTGCGGGCTGAGCATTTTGCTCGCCCTCCGACAGAAGTTTGGAATCCAGGGACAAGATCAGCAATATGCCAACTATCCAATGCGGCAAAGATCGAATCATTCACTCTCTCTCCAGGTACGAACAGAAAAAGCCACGCTCGAATTGTTGCAGCGTGGCTCTCTAAAGACAACTTCGTCAGTTTATCGACGAGAAGACGGATTGCCAGGGCGAATCCCCTGGACCTTTGCACCTTGAAAGGCAGTGCAAGTCCCGAGATTGGAGAGGTAGTTTCCTGTTCCATCGCTGAAATAGTTTGCCCAGACACAAGGGCTCTTGTGGACCAGGTACTCGAGAGAATATGGGAGAGCATAGAGCGTTCCTAAGATCGGATCGGATAGATCCAGGACGGGAGTGGCGAAAGGCGGAATCTTATCAGCCTTGGGAATGTCGTGCTTGAAACCACCGACAAAGTTGCTCGGGATACCACACGGCGAGAGGTCGTGCGTGCCGGTGACGAATATGTTCGGGATATTTCTTCCGGGTGAGTACTGAGTTGTTTCCATCGCATCACAGAATCCGTCAAAAGTGAAATTGAAATGGACAGCTGCCGGCAATGCATTAGCAGCAAGGCTTCCGGCCAATACCACGGTCAGTAACAACAACAGCTTTTTCATCTTTGTTCTCCTGGAAGTAAGTGTTGCATTAGCGGTGAAAAGCCAAGTCTGGCAAGGGATTCAACAAGGAGGAAGCATCATGAGGCGTAACAATACCTTTGTCAAGATGAAAATTGTAAAACAATTAATCGACCGGAATCCAAGAAAACTTGGACCTCTGGACAAAATGTCAATCTGATCCTGACGCTGTGGTGAGACTGGAAATGATTACTGGTCTAATATCCCACTTCGAATGTCACTGCGCGTTCAGTCTCTCCGCGATGATGCGCTGCTCCGATGCTTTGGCATCATCACCCAACTGTTCGTAAGCTTGAGCCATGTACTGGTGCGGTTCACGGGCATTCGGCTCCTCGGAAGCAGCCCTCTGAAGGTCTCTTAAAGCTTCCGATGGTTTTTCCTCCACAAGAAGGGTGCCCCGAAGCAGATTCGCCCTGTAGTAGCTCGGATCGATTTCCAGCGCCTGATCGAGTTCGCGAAGAGCATCAGCCCGGCGCTCTATGCGGAGATAGATGGTAGCGAGCGAGTAGCGTGCTTCAACCCAATCGGGCACCGCTTGGACTGCCGTTTCGAAATGTGCAACGGAGTCCTTCGTCTTGCCGGTCTCATATAAGACCACACCGAGGCGATACTGAAGAATGCCTGACTCGGGAGCCAATTCCACCGCTTTCTCCAGGATGGGCAACGCTTTCTCGAAATCCCGAAGTTTGATGAGAGCAGCAGCCAGACCGTGATACGCCAGCTCTGAACGGGGCTCGTTCTCCACTACACGTTCAAGTTGCGCGACTGCATCGTCGAAGCGGCCTTCTTCAATGTCAAGCAAACCGGCATGAAACGAGTTGGCGATTCCGATACGATCTTTGGGGTCAATTCCCCCAACTGTTCCTTCTGGACTGGCGCGGACGTCACTCGCAACATAGCCCAGCGCGCCAAGAGTCGAAGCTTTCCTTGGATCGAGCCCGACATGTTGGCCCGTAAACTCGGACGAGGTGTTCTTGCGGAATGTTTCAAGTTGAGAGCTAAGAGTATCCGCGATCGCAGGGCTGGACGCATAAAGGCTTCGTTTTGTACTGGGGTCTGAAATTAGATCGTATAGCTCCGGCTTCGGCGCCTCCACATATAGATACCTTCCCAGGCGCAAGGTACGCAGCGAACTCCAACGAAAAGCGCGGTTGGGGTAGTCGTTTTCAGAATAGACGGGCCGCTCTATTGCAGGAACGCGAGCTTTAGCAGGGTCCATCAACGACAACAAGGACGTCCCCTGAACCGCTTGAGGAACTCGAATGCCGATCGCTTGCAAAATTGTCGGAGCTACGTCGACTAGACTCACTCGATCATCGATCAATTTGCGAGACTTGGAAGCAACGGCGTTTCCCGGCAATTTGATTAGCAGAGGGACACGAATGGTTTCATCGTAAAGAAAGATGCCGTGCGATTGTTCGCCGTGTTCACCGAAGGCCTCGCCATGGTCGGCCATTATCGCGATCAGGCATCCATCATAGAGGCGCGAACGGCGAAGAGCGGCGAACAATTTGCCCAGCACCGCGTCAGAGTACGCAATTTCGCCATCGTAGGGATCTGAGAATCGTGACCTAAAGGGCTCCGGCGCGTCGTAGGGATCATGAGGATCATACAGATGTACCCAAAGAAAAAAGGGACCTGTTCTGGAGCGTTGAAGCCAAGCCTCCGCATGCGAGAGGACCTCGCTAGCCCGGCGCTCGACAGATTCATAGCGGGTTTGCGTTGGTTGCCGGTTATGAAAGCCGGCATCAAAAACCTCAAAACCTCGATCGAAACCTGGCGCCAAACCTTTTTCGGGATCAAGAACGATCGAGCCCACGAAAGCTGCCGTGTGATAGCCCTGGCGATGCATCAGATCTGGCAAGTAGGGAACATCAGCCGACAGTGGAGCTCCAAAATCGCTGACGTGATTATATTGCGGGTACGTGCCTGTAAGAATGGTTGCGTGGGAAGCGGTTGTCAGCGGGACTTGCGAATAGGCGCGAGTAAAAACAGCCGACTGTTTGGCCAGCGCGTCGAGACTAGGGGTCAAGCCACGGTCAGACCCGAGGAACCCCATGCGATCGGCACGTGTGGTGTCGAGAGTGATAAGAATGACATTGGGCCTGAGTTGCGGCTTTTTGGGGGTTTGTCCCTGGCTGGTTGGTATGGTCAAGGCCAGGAAAACGATGAGCATCCAACGACAACAATGCATAAGCTCGGAGAGCGAGTCTAACATACTGGAGACTTCTCCCTCGGCTGTCCTTTTCAGGTGATGAAATCTGCCTGCAATTCCTCAACTGCGAATCTGGTGCGAGCGAATCATCCGTAACACTGGCCGGTGACGGAGGGAATCTTGTGGGGTTGGGGCACTTCAACTACCGTTGCTTCAGCGCGTCTTTTGACGCTCTTTGAGGTATCGGGCGTCCAGCGTCGCCACTCTGGACGCCCTTAAAAATCTACCCGCCAACCGCGGATTCAGGCCTTCCCGCCGCGCAGCAGAATCTGCAACAGCAGCAGCCAGCGCCGGACGTTGGTCGTCATCAGGAAGTTTTCCTTGACGTGCTCCCGCCCGTTTCGCCCCAGCTGAGTGGCGAATTCCGGATGCGTCAGCAAGTAGCGGATCTGGTAGGCGCATCCCTCGATGGAGTGCACCAGCATGCCGGTGAGTTTATGAATGATTTGGTTGGGTATCCCACCAACAGCGCCGCCGATGGTGGGCTTGCCCTTCCAGAGTGCTTCGGTGACAGTGAGGCCAAAGCCTTCGCGGAGCGATTTCTGAACGACGATGGTTGAGGCGCTTTGTAGTGCGTTGATTTCCAGAGCGCACCACGGCGGCAAATCGAGAATAATTACGTCGGGATCATTTCCAACGGCTTCTTTAACTTCCTTGAGGACAATCGCTCCTTCGGGATCGTCGCTCGCTCCTCCACCGGCGAGCACCAGTTGGCAATCGGCATATTTTCTTGCAAGTTTGAAGGCCTGAACGACGCCGACCGGATCCTTGAGCCGGTCGAAACGAGAGACCTGGGTGACGATCGGCCGGGAGCGGTCGATGCCGAATTCGTCGCAAACTTTTTGGACGAAGCTGTCGTCCAATTTCTTGTTCTTTTCCGACAACGGATCAATACATGGATAAAAGAGGTACTGCGGGATCGGCAACTGGCGGGCAAACGTTTGTGAAGAAAAAATTGCGGCGTTGTATTGCTCAATAAACGGCCGTAGAAAGCCCCAGACTTGCGGATGGGGATTCGAAAGATCGATATGGCAACGCCAGACCCATTGCGCCGAAGTATCCTTGCGCGCACCAATCATCGCCGCGGGCTGCGGGTCGTGGATCACCACGATGTCTTCGTTGAATTGCATACGCTGGCGGTTCTGCTCGTTATAGGTCAGAAAAATTTCCTGCGCCTCGCGGGTCAGCTCGTATGGGGCGCCGTGAAGGGCGTTGTGAAAAGCCTTGGTCACCTCGAAGAAGTCGTTGCCGCCGGTGATCACATCCCAATGAGTTGTGACATCCAGTTCGGCGAGCAAAGGAACCAGTCGGTTCAGCATCTCGGCCACGCCACCGCCGACAGCTGTGGAATTCACCATCTTCAGGGTTTTCTTGGCAAGTCCCCGGGCCAGAAAGCGCAATTCTTCGACGACGGGTTCGCCAACGATGCTTTTGTAATCGTCCAGGTGCGGCGCCGGCGCAGGGGCGGGCGGTATTTCCCAAGTTCGAGGCTTAGCTCGGCGCTCGGAACGCGAGTGCGCGATTTGGCCGGCGGGGTCCTCAGATAGAGTCGTGCTGCTTTCGAGTTCTTGCTTCATTGACTCCATAACCCTTTTCCAAGTGCACGCTCGATGCGGCGCCTGCTGTGCTACATGAGGAAAATGCAACCTGCCAGCGATGTGAGTCGGACTCTTGCTTCGACCGGTTTATGTCAATGCTCTCTCCACGATCCGGATGATTTGCTGGCGGACGTCTTCCAACGTAGACGTGTAGATATCGATCCGGTTGAGCTTGCGCGCCGCCTCGGTTAATCCGACGTCTTCGTGCAGCCATTGTGAGAAATCGTTGGACATCAACTTGAGTCGCAAGCGAGCCTCTATAAAATGGTGATGAATGGAATGCACGCTCACGCGGCGCAGACCTTCCGTGAACTCGCCCATCGTGCGCCCCTCGAAACTGGTTGGAAGAACCACAATGTCAGAAGCACAGAAGTAGAAAGTTTCATCTGCCGGATGCGTGCCCATGTTGGGAACGCTTTTCAAATAATTTTCCAGGATCTGGATGATGCGCTCTCGCAATGTTGAGACCGAAGTAAATTCCCGCACATCCACGCTAGCCAGAGCCTCCGCCAAGCCTGGTTCGTTGCACTGCGCCAGGGCCCAGTGCGCGAAGTCATTGGAAAATCCTTCGCGGATGAAGTGATGCTCCTGCAAAGTGCGAAAGGTGTGTTGGAAAACGGAGTCTTCGGGGCACTCGCGCAGGGCATCCAGCAACTCGGACAGAGAGTTGGCCTTGTATTTTGTGATACGCAGCAAATGCGCGGAGGTATTGAAGTAGAAGGGTTTTGCCGGAGTTCGTTGAAGAGTTGTCGGCGTGGCCGATGCGGCCATCATCGCGTCACCACCATTGCCGTTCTGCCTCCCCGAGTCCGGTATCCGCGGCTGGCCTCCAGCCACCTGTTTAAAAAGTTCAGAAGTTCCTCGGGCGGCTTGATCCACGACTCCGCAGTTGTGTGGCGACACCGAGGGCGCACCAGCACGCTCAAGCCATGCCCCTGTATTGCCTCGAAAGCATGTTCGTCCGTGGCGTCGTCACCAAGATAGGCGGCGGGCGTGTCCGGCCCCATCTCTCCCAGAAGCAATCTGACGACATCGCCTTTGTCCGCTTCGGGAGGGCGCAACTCAATGCCTCCGTCAAAATCGAGCAGTTCAAGGCCGGTATGGAGGGCGATCGGTTTCCACCCGAGCAGCACGCGTCCTCGTAATTCTTCGACCTCCGGCTCGCTCAGTCCGCGCCAGTGCACGGCGATGCTCCCCTTCTTGAACTCGGCAGTGTGGCGCAGTTGCTGATAGCCCAGCCAGCGGTCAGCGTCCGAAAGGGCTTCAAGATAGTTATTTTCGAGCCGCAGCATATCGACGTGACCATCGGGCCTTTGCCTTTGCATTCCGTGAAGGCCCCATACCTCCGGCGGTGGATTTATTCCAAGAAGAGGGATCGTCTCGCTGGTGTCGCGACCTGAAATGATTACCACCCGCGTATGGCCGTCGCGAATAATTTCGTGCAAAAGTTCTGCAACTCCGGGATATGGAAATGCCTGATCACGATGCTTGTGAAAAGGCGCCAGCGTTCCGTCATAGTCGAGCAGCAGGAGTGACCGCGGCGCTTGCGTCACTAGTTTCAAAAACTGCTCGACATGAAGCTGGGTATCTGGTTTAAGCACCTCTTCCTCTCCTTACCGCCGTTGGTGATTTACGCGACGGAGACGTTTGCACGCAGTTTCTCGTGCTGATCTTCGGCCGCGTCCAGCCGGATTTCACTCAATTCCGTAATTAGATTTCCAGCCCAGCGGTAAATATTGTGTTCTTTAATCACCCGGCGCATACGCTGTACGCGCAGTTGTTTGTCTTCCGGCTCCATTTCGAGAGCAAACCGGATCGCTTCCGCAGTCTGTTCGATGTCGTAGGGGTTTACCAGCAAAGCGTCGCGTAATTCGCGGGCTGCGCCTGTGAACTGGCTCAGGATCAGCACGCCGCGTTCGTCCCGCCGTGCCGCCAAGAATTCTTTCGCCACAAGATTCATGCCATCGTGCAATGAAGTCACCAAACACAAATCTGCTGCGCGATAGTACGGCAAGATTTCTTTGTGGCTGTGCTGCCGCTTCAGAAAGACGATAGGCTTCCATTTGTCTTTCTGAAAGCGCCAGTTAATCCGGTCGGCTTCGACTTCCACTTCGGCCAGCAAGTCGTGATAGCGCTTGATGTGCGTACGACTAGGAGCGCCGATCTGGACAAACGTGAATTTCCCCTGGTACGTGGGGTTCTTCTCGAGAAATCGTTCAACGGCGAGGAAACGCTCCAGAATGCCTTTGGTGTAATCGACGCGGTCCACGCCGACTCCGAGGAATGTCGCCTCTACACCCAGGGCGCGCAGCAGGGCCGCGCGTTCCTCATATGTGAAACCCTGGCTGTCTTTCGCCGGTTCGTCATCGGTGAAGTCGACGCTGATCGGGAATGGGCGAACGATGGTGCGGTGGTCTTGGCGGAGTACGGAAAAGTGTTCCCAGTCCACGCGCGACTCAACGGTGCGGTCCACAGTCTGCAAAAAATTGTTGCAGTGGGACTGCACGTGGAAACCGATCAGGTCGGCGCCCAGCAAGCCGTCGACAAGCTGCCGCTGCCATGGACAGATTCCGAATGCTTCCGGATTCGGCCACGGGATATGCCAAAAGATAGCCACACGGGCGTCCGGGCGCTTCTCTTTGATCATGCGCGGCACGAGAGCAAAGTGATAATCCTGAACGAGGATTACGGGACCGGGCGTGTCTTCAATTTCTTCTAGTACTGCGTTCGTGAACTTACGATTGACTTCTTCGTAGTGCTTCCAGTCGTCGGCGCGAAAAATGGGGCGAGTGTGCGCGATATGGCAGAGCGGCCACAGGCCCTCATTCGCGAAGCCGTAGTAATAACCTTGTTCTTCCTCCTTGCTGAGCCACATCCGGCGCAACGTGTAGCGCGGATCGTCCGGCGGAACGCGGAGACGATCATGGGTATCGACAACTTCGGCGTCAGCATCGCCGCTGCCGTGAGCGATCCAGGTTCCATCGCAGGCGTTAAGAATGGGCTCAAGAGCCGTCACCAGACCGCTCGGTGGCACGCTGACGTCAATTGACTTCCCATTCCTCTGGTGAATGTAGGGTTCCCGGTTGGACACTACAAATAAGCGTGCGCCGTCAAGGCGGGTTTGAACCTGAACGGACAAGCGGTCGGCTGTCCAGAGCGATTCACCCGCTTCGCGTAAGCGAGCTTCGTTCTCAGCGGCGAGACGTGCCTGACTCAAGCTGTGCGCCATGGTGGCAACTTCACGGGCCAGTGGGCGGAACATTTCGAGATCGGGCATTTCCTGCCGCGAGGAAATTCTGCCGGTCCGGAGAGCGCGCATCCATTGAGCGGCTCGCGCAATCGGGCCAGCAATGCTCCAGCGCACGATCAAGAGAGTAATGAAAACGATGAGAAAAACTTGAGCGAGCACGCGCAGGAAGGTGTCGCGCCAGACTTGCAAGACTTGAGCCCGGATGTAACTTACCTGATGAACAATCGCGAGCCCGCCAACCAGTTTGTCTTTGCGGTGGAGAGGGACTGCGAGGATATGAACTTGTTGATTCCCAAGTCGAACGAATGCGGCTTTGTTCTGATCCTCTGCCAGAGCTTCTATCAGCGAGGAGGGAGTCGCAGTCATCATCTGTGTAAGCTCGGGCGTGACAGCCACCAATTTTCCCTGCGGATCGTAAATCGCGACCCCGAGCATGTACTCGCGCTTTCCGAAGCGCTGTACAATTTTCTGTAGTTCCTTGTCGGATCCGACTTCCCACGAACGCTCGACATTTCCGGCCAGGCTCTCGCCCAGCAACTCGGCTCTCCGTTCCAGTTCACTGCGCAGGCCACGCTTTTCGGCAATCACCTGGTAGTAGGAGAAAGCGAGCGAGACAACGGTGATCCCGACAATCAGAGAGATGATGAGCCGAACACTCAGTAGTCGCATGGAAAAGACCTCCCGCCGCGATTTCTGGCAAGTCCGGTTGAGACGAAGCGAACGCGCCAGTGCTCGTCGGGTTTATGAAGGAAATGAAACTAAGGACGTGAGCGGCGCAAGCGGTCCCGCTCGCCAATAATCCAGACAGCTAGCTCGCCAGCGCTCAACCGTCAACGTTCTGGGCCTTTGCCGATTGCCGAATTGGAGAGCATTTGCCGTTCGCATAAGCCAGCATGAGCCTGTCCCTGTATTTCAAAAGCTTCACTTGAATGTCTTCATCTCTGATGCAAAACTGGCGGCGCCCGTTGCTGCATTCACTGCTGGCCAAATCGGATCAAGGCCTTTATTTTGAATGAGTGGCAATCGCCGGCTCGGGCACGTGGCTGTCATTGTACAGCGCCTGCTGGCGGCAAACACACGACCCCCCTGGCTCAAGAACAGCGTTTGTTGTCGAATGGCTTTGGGTCTACGCGGATAAAGTGCAACTGCACTGCCAAGTGCGGTATGGGGCTGTAAGTTGTTGAGGAGAATTGTTTTTTTTACAGACGAGAGGATGGAGGAGTGCAAAGATGACCGCCACGGAGAAAATTGTTCCGTTCTTGGAGGCAACCTTTGGAAAGCGGTAAGGAAGCGGGGAAGGGCTCTTCCACGAAGATTGGAAAAGCCCCTGGATGCGACGTGCTGGGGACGTCCACCAACCTCTACGTGCTGCGACGCGTTGCGGGGGCGAAAGGCGATTCGGGAGAAAAATCTGGTGCGCCCGGAGAGATTCGAACTCCCGACCTACAGCTCCGGAGGCTGCCGCTCTATCCAGCTGAGCTACGGGCGCACGCCAATCTTGACAGTTTACCTGCTTCGCAGAGCCCTATCAAACGGCTCAGCAGCCTTCCACTTTCCAAAACCTCTCATGAGCGTAGCCTAGCCTGAGCACGCGATTTTTTGGATCGTGACGCTTGCCGCAGTTGGGACAGGGAATGAAGCTGCGGATGTGCGTACCGCTACGGTCGAAGTCTTCGGCAATCGCAAAGCTGGTGCCGCAGCTGCAGGGGATGAGAAACATCCGAGGATACTTCGGCTGTTCCTCACGCGCCTTAGCTCTGGATTTCATCAGCTTTGTTCGACAGTAGCCATGGCCTTCTTGCGTTGATTGAGTTGCAGTCCTTTTTTCCGCAGGCGTAACGCTTTGGGAGTGACTTCAACGAACTCGTCGTCGGCGATGAACTCGATGGCCTGTTCCAGATTAAGCTGCCGGTGTGGCACCAGCCGGATGGCCTCGTCGGAGGTGGAAGCGCGCATGTTTGTGAGTTTCTTCTCGCGCACGACGTTGACGTCGAGGTCCGTGTCTTTCGCATTCTCGCCGATGATCATGCCTTCATAAACCTCGATGCCCGGCCCAATGAACATTTCGCCGCGCTCCTGGAGGTTATAGAGAGCATGGGAAGTAGACACGCCGCTCCGATCGGCAATCAGCACGCCGGTCGGGCGATGCGGGATTTCCCCTTGCCACTCGGTGTAACCGTCAAAAAGTGAGTTCATGACAATCGTCCCCCGGCTGGCGGTGAGCAACTGGCTGCGCAGTCCGATGAGGCCTCGGCTCGGAACGCGGAATTCGATGCGGACGCGTCCGTAGCCATGATTGTGCATGTTCTTGACTTCGCCGTTGCGCGAGCCGAGCTGTTCCATAACTACGCCGATATATTCCTCGGGGATGTCGACGGTGAGATGCTCGACCGGCTCCACCAACTTGCCGTCGATGTGCTTGGTGTCGATCTCAGGCTTGCCTACCATCAGTTCGAATCCTTCGCGACGCATCGTCTCGATCAAGATGGACAGCTGCAACTCGCCGCGCCCGAGAACTTTGAACGAATCGGTGCTGCCGGTTTCTTCCATTCGCAACGAGACATTAGTGAGCAGCTCTTTCTCCAAGCGATCGCGCAAGTTGCGGGACGTAACGTAGTCGCCTTCGCGACCACAAAACGGAGAGGTATTGATGGTGAAGAGGATCGCAATCGTCGGCTCATCGATCGCGATATGCGGAAGCGGCAAGGGCGACAGCGCATCAGTGATGGTCTCACCAATCGTAATGCCTTCGACGCCGGCCACGGCTACGATGTCGCCAAGTTCAGTTTCAGTGATATCCGTGCGTTTCAATCCTGAAAAGCTGAAGAGCTTAGTGATCTTGGTCTTCTCAAACGAGCCATCGCGCTTGGCAATGGCAACCTCTTCGCCCGTTTTCATCGTCCCGGAGAATACTCTCGCGATCGCAAGCCGGCCGAGGTAGTCGCTGTAATCGAGGTTGGCGACGAGAATCTGAAGTGGACCATTCGCATCTCCTTGCGGCGCGGGAATGGTTTCGACGATCGCATCAAACAACGGGCGAAGATCCTCACCATTTCCCCCTTGATGGGTCGATGCGGTTCCCGCCTTGGCATTGGTATAGAGAATCGGAAAATCGAGTTGCTCTTCCTTGGCGTCGAGATCGATAAAGAGATCGTAGATCTCGTTCACCACTTCCTGCGGACGAGCGTCAGGGCGGTCGATTTTGTTGATCACGACGATCGGCTGAAGGCTCGCTTCGAGGGCCTTGCTTAGCACGTAGCGAGTCTGCGGCAGAGGGCCTTCGCTGGCGTCCACCAGCAGCATGACGCCATCGACCATCTTCAAGGCGCGCTCAACTTCGCCACCAAAGTCGCTGTGGCCGGGCGTGTCCACGATATTGATCTTCGTCCCCGCGTAAAAAACAGCCGTGTTCTTGG
>QIAJ01000184.1 GCA_003225495.1 Acidobacteriota bacterium | reverse complement strand
ACGACTTCATGGAAAACGGTTCGACCGGCATCCTCACCCGCTGGCGGACAGCGAAGCGCGCGACCCGCCTGCACACCATGCTGCTCGACGTGGACGAACTCACCGAGCGCGCTGACAACGCCATCAAATTTCTTAGTGACATGTTCTCCGCTCGCCTCTACAAAGTTGCAGCGTCAAAGATTGGAGTCAGCGACTACAAGAACCTGGTCAATCAAAAAATTCACACCGCCGAGGAACTCTATCGCTTCATGGTCGAGCAATTCCACCAGAGCCGGGCGTTCGTGCTCGAGTTGATGGTGGTAATAATTCTCATTATCGATTTGATCTGGTTATTTCGCGGAAGAATGCCGATTTGAAACCCATCTCTCGGCTCTCACCTGTCACTCTCAGTCAATTCTGTTCCCCTGAGCCTGACAACGGAGAGCTTTTTCTATGATCGCTTTCCTGAATCTCGACCTTCGCATCGAGCACGCGCAATCGCTGAAAGACAAGCGCCAGGTTGTCCGCAGTCTAAAAGACCGGCTGCGGGCGTCGTTTAACGCATCGGTCGCGGAACTCGACCCCTCCAGCCTGTGGAACCAGGCGACCATTGGCGTGGTCGCGGTCTCGCACTCCCGCGACTATCTCGACGGCCTGATGAAAAACGTCGAGCGCGCCGCCACCCGAATCACCAACAATCTTGGAGCCGAGATCACCGATTCGTTTATCGAGTACTACTGACATCACATCGAGTAGCAAGGTTTGTCAGTGACCTGCCACCTGTCACCTGTCACCCGTCACCCGTCTTTCTGTTATTCTGAACGGTTTTCTCCCTCAAAATATGGAACCCCGTGGACAAAAGTATCGCCGGGACCGGCTGGGTGAAGCGCTCCGCGAAGAGATCGAGACCATCCTGGAAGGTGAGTTGGGAGACCCACGCATCGGACTGGTCAGCGTGTCGGCCGTTCTCATGGCCGACGATGCCCGGTCCGCACGGGTGATGGTGAACGTAGAGGGCGACGATGACGAAGCCGAGCGCAGCCTGGAGGGATTGAATGCTGCGAAGAATTACGTGCGGCATGAACTGGCGGAGAGGTTGCGGCTGCGCCGGCCGCCGGAACTTTTCTTTCAGGTCGATCGTTCTCATAAATTGGAAGGCCGTGTAGAAGAACTGCTGGACCGCGCCAAGAAGCGCGCCAAAAAGAAAGCCGAGTAGAGACGCCGCATGCGCCGTCTCCTCGCGAATGGAGACGCGGCCAGCCGCGTCTCTACTGGATGATTGTTGAGAGATGTATCTATGCTGGACCGCGTATTACAAGAGATTCGCGGGCGACGCCACTTCGTCGTCACCTCGCACGCCCGGCCCGATGGCGACGGGATCGGTTCGGCGCTCGCATGCGCTCAGATCCTGCGGCAGATGGGAAAACAAGACCGAGTGATTCGATCCGAGACGGTTCCTCCTAACGATGCCGTGATCATCCTCGAGTGTGACAGCATCAAGCGAACTCTTCTTCACGGACTGGATGATTGTTTCCTGATCAACATCGATCATCACCCCACTGGCCGCACGTTTGCCCAGGTTAACTGGATTGACTCATCCGTAATGGCCACCGCCGAGCTCGTCTATCGCATGGCACGTCTGGCTGGCGTTGCGCTGGATCGCGAGATCGCCACCTGTCTCTATACCGCGCTCATGACGGATACTGGTTCGTTCATGTTTGAAGGCACTAACGAACATACCTTTGCGATCGCGCGCGAACTGGTGCTTGCTGGAGCGGATCCTGCGGATTGCGCCCGCCATATTTATTTCGGCCATTCCACCGCCAAGCTGCGACTACTGGGCGCGGCTCTTGCCAACCTGCACCGCGAGGGATCCCTGGCCTGGATCTGGGTGACACAGGAACAGATGGAACGTTTCGGCGCACGCGAAGAGGATTGCGAAGGCCTTGTGAATTATGCCTTGTCGATCGGGGACGTGCAGGTAGCGGTCTTCTTTCGCGAGCTACCGGACGCTCGCTGGCGGGTCAGCTTGCGGAGCAAGGGAAACCTGAATGTTGCAGCCGTGGCCGAGCATTTCGGCGGCGGCGGACACAAGTGTGCGAGTGGATGCTCGATGGATGGGCCAATGGGTGCCGCAGTATCAAGAGTTATTGAACAGTTGCACGTTCAGGAAGCGGCGGAGAATACAGCATGAATATGGACCTCGCACGGCAACTGATCTCTTTCGTCGGCGCACTGCTCATCCTGATCGCGTACGTGGGTCATCAACTGGGATGGGTCAATGCGCGCGGCGCCGCCTATAACATCTTGAACGCCACTGGATCGGCGATTCTCGCTTGGATTGCGTTTCATCCCTTCCAGATCGGCTTCATCGTGCTTGAAACTGTGTGGACTATCGTCAGCCTCTGGGCGCTCGTGCGTCCCCGCCCGGCGTAACGTTCGAATGAACACACGATTGCGTACCGATGTGTTGCTGCTGGTTGCGTTCTGCGGATTTCTTTTTTTCTATGGCCTGAGCGCCTTCGGATTGCTCGGCGCTGATGAACCGCGCTACGCACAAGTCGCCCGAGAGATGTTCGAACGCCACGACTGGATAAGTCCCACACTTCAGGGCAAGCCCTGGCTGGAAAAGCCGGCTCTTTATTACTGGCAGGCGATGGCTGCCTATTCCGTTTTCGGAGTGAGCGATCGCGCCGCGCGAATGCCGGCGGCGGCAGATGCCCTGCTGATGATCACGGCAATTTATCTGTTCCTGCGCCGCTTTCGTCCGGGGTGCGAAGCGGAGGGCGCGCTGATAGCGGCCGGTTGCGTTGGAACAATCGGTTTCGCCAGAGGCGCATCTACCGACATGCCCCTCGCCGCCATGTTCTCGATCGCGCTGCTTGGCTGGTACGCGTGGTATGAAACCAGAAAGAGTTTCGGACTTGCCATCTTCTATCTGTTTCTGGCTCTGGCGACACTGGCCAAAGGGCCGGTCGCGATTTTCTTTGCAGGCGTAATTCTGTTGACCTTTATTGCGCTGAAGCGCGACTGGCAAGCGATACGCGCTTCGTTGTGGATCCCCGGCATCGTGCTGTTCCTGGCCGTCGCACTGCCCTGGTATATCGCGGTGCAACTTCGCAATGCCGCTTCGGGCAGGACGTGTATCACCACCGCCAGCCGTTTTGGTTTTACCTGCCCGTGTTGCTGCTGTCGCTTATGCCCTGGACAATCTGGTTAATCCTGGCGCTGGCGGACAGACTGCGCACGCTGTGGACTCATAGAGAGGAGGCGCTAGCGACACGCGACAGCTCGTGGCAAGGTTTCCTGCTGATTTGGTTGCTGGTACCGGTTCTTTTCTTCAGCGCTTCTCACTCCAAGTTGCCGGGATACATTCTGCCTTCCATTCCCGCTGGAGCATTGCTCGTGGCTGAATATTTGCGCAGCCGCCAACGCGAAAGCTCCAAAGTTTCGCTGTGGCTCGTCGGCCTTCATGCGTTTGTCTGTGGAGCGCTGATATTCGTGGCCCTGTCGGCGCCAACGATTCAACTGAATCACCACCTCGTGGCAAACAAGGAAACGTATGTTGCGGCCGCCATGGGTGTCCTCGTCATGA
>QIAJ01000181.1 GCA_003225495.1 Acidobacteriota bacterium | reverse complement strand
GCTCGAAGCCTTGAGCAAAAAAATCGACGACCAGAACGCAAAGATCGACACTCTTTCACAACAAATCCTGAAACTGGAACAGCAGATGGCCAAGAACACGCGCCCCGGCGTGATGATCGGCGAAACGCCTTCGCCATCACCGGCGACGAGTAGCGCGGCGATCACCGAAGCGCCGAAGCCGACGCTGCAATCGGGCAACAGCCACGTGGTCGCGAAAGGCGAGACCCTGACTTCGATCGCCAAGATGCACAAAGTGACGGTGGAAGTATTGCAGAAGTTCAATCACATCGAGAACGACCGGAAATTGCAGATCGGCCAGACGATCATGATCCCGCCCGCCTCCTCGAGTTCTCCCAGCCCCTCGCCGAGCGGATAATGGATTCCGCGGCCGCGCAGGATTGGTTCCTCCGCAAACACGAGGACGGTAATATTTTTGGGCCGCTTCCTTTCGCGCAGCTCGCGCGCTGGGCTTCGTCCGCACAGGTGGCCCCGTACGATGTCGTCTCGACCGATCAAATCACGTGGACGAAGGCGCCGATGTTGCCCGAGCTGGAAATGGATTGGCTGGTCGAAGTAACCAGCGAACGTTTCTACGGCCCGACAACTCTGGGTGCGATCCAGGAATTCATGCGGCTGGGCGAGATCAATGGAGATACTTTGGTGATCAATTCCCGGGACGGCTCGCGCCGGCGGGTGAACGAAATGCCGCTGGTTCTTTCCCAAATTCCGGTTGAAGAAGAACCGGCGAGCGACGCCGCCGGTCCCGCCGCTTCCGGGATGTCGATCAACGTCGAGGACCGGATCCGCGATCTCGAACAAAGTTTGCGGGAAGAGCGCCGCGCTTTGCATGAAGCCGTGGAGCGGTATCGCTCCCTCGAATTGAAATACCAGGAACTCGCCGAGCGCGTGCAGCCTTAGACCGCGTCGAGCGTCTCCTCTGGAATTTGGCGTTCGACGTTGGGCGTTGGGGATTCAGCGTTTTCTTCCAATTCTTCAATCGGTTTCTCCAGAAAACTCTGCTCCCAAAGCCGCGCGTACTTTCCTCCCAGCTCCAACAACGACGCATGCGTTCCCCGTTCGATGATCCGCCCGCGTTCCAACACCAGAATCTGGTCCGCGCGCAGAATCGTCGACAACCGGTGCGCGATCACAAAACAAGTCCGGTGCGACATCAAATTCTCGAGCGCTTCCTGGATCAACCGCTCGGTCGTCGTGTCCACGCTCGCCGTCGCTTCATCGAGAATCAGGATCGGCGGATCTTTCAGGAGCGCGCGCGCGATCGAAACGCGTTGCTTCTCCCCCACGCTCAACTTGACTCCGCGTTCGCCGACGACACTCTCCAGCCCTTGCGGTAGACGATCGATAAATCCGCGCGCGTTCGCGGCTTCCGCCGCCGCCAGCACTTCGGCATCGCTCGCGTCCGGCCGGCCCATCAGGAGGTTTTCGCGGATCGTGCCGTTGAACAAGAAGCTTTCCTGGGTCACGACCCCGATCACTTCGCGCAACCGGCGCATCCCAAATTCACGGATCGGTTTTTCGTCGATGGAGATTTCGCCGGAATCGTATTCGTAGAAACGCGTCAGCAAATTCACGAGCGTCGATTTCCCGGCGCCGGTCGTGCCGACGAGCGCGATCGTCTCGCCGGGTTGCGCGTGAAACGTGATGTGTTGCAGCGCCGGCAGTCCCTCTTTTCCATAGCTGAAACCGACGTCGTCGAACCGGACATCGCCGCGCACGCTGTTGTAGGCGCGATCGGTGATCGCGGCTCCGGGGTCAGCGACCCCGGCTACAGTTTCCCAACCCGGCTCGATCGGCTCATCGATGATTTCGAAGACGCGCTCGCCCGCCGCGCGCCCCGCCTGCATGAGCTGGTTGAGCTGATGCAGTTTGTTGATCGGCTCGTAGAGGAATCCAGTCAGCATGAGAAAAGCAAAGAAGTCGCCCAATTGCATCGTGCCGCCCAACACCATGCGCGCGCCGAACCAGACGGTGAGCACCACGCCCAATTGTCCGATCAAATACATCGACGGGTTATAGAGTCCCCAGACGCGCATCACGATCAGCGTCGCCTCGCGCAGCTTGTCGCTCACGCGATTGAATCGGCTGTGTTCCTCACGCTCGCGTACGAAACTCTTGATTTGCCGAATCCCGGCAAGGTTCATCGCCGACGACGCCCGCCGTTGCAGACGATACCGGCGATGCGCCGTGAGCGTGTACCAAAGCGCGCCGCCCGCCAGCACCGGAAGCGGCGCCAAGCCGATTATCGACAACGACACGCTGACATAAAACATCATCGCCAGGACAACGACGAGTTGCAGCACCGCGACCACGCCTTGTTCGATTCCGTCGATCAGCATGCGTTCCACCGACGTGACGTCTTCGAGGACGCGCGTCATCAAATCGCCCGTGGCGCGATTATCGAACCAGCGCAGCGGCAGCATCTGGCTATGCGAATAAAGATCGCTCCGCAGATCGAAGATCACCCGTTGCTCGAACGTGTTGTTCAAAATGATCCGGAGCGAGTTGAGCCCATTCTGAAGCAGAAACGCCAGTGCCGCGATCAGCACGAGCGGCGTCAACCGTTCTGCGTGATGTTGCACCAGCACCTCATCGATGACTCGTCTCGTCACCGCTGGAAACACCGCCACCATCAACGTGCTAAAAATCGCGCAAGCCAGCGTTCCCAACGCCATCCAGGGATAGCGCCGCAAGTAGGCAAAAACGCGGGGCACAGTTTTCATCTTGTGAATTGGACTATAGAACGGGCGGCGAAGATGCGCATCGGGCATTCCTGAGCAGGCAGATTTTTTTGTCCTTGCTATTTGAAGGGTGCGGTCTCAAACCGGGGTCATATGAAGAACCGATCAATGAAATTGTTTATCGCGCTGGCGGCGATCGTCCTGACATTTCTTGGTCCCATCCCAGCCTTCGCCGAGGACACAGGCGACCCGGTAACGATTGAGAAGGACAGGATTCTCATTCCGGGCACAAAGATCTCGGAGAAGGACCAGCGCGAGCTTAACGCTATCCTCGCCCATTACGATAAGTCGCTTTATAAAGTGAAAGGGTACGACAAAGGCAAAGCTACTCAGTCGAACGGCGCCCTAAAGGATTCGTTGATCGACCGAGCTACCGCTTCCCGCGCCGCCACCCACGCGAAGGATCGTCATTTTACGGGATCAACGCTCCAGATCGGATTTACTTCCAATCAGGATATCTCGGGAAGGACTTCGAACCAGGAAAGGTCCGGGGCGACATCGAACCAGGACGTGACCAGCGCCAATAACCAGCAGACGGCTGCGAATCCTTCACGCGATCAATCCAGAGCCCGTGAGTTAGTAAAGCGTCTCACACCTATTCTCCGGAAATACACGAAGACTAACAGTAAGCGATAGCAGCTGCGGGCACAGACAAACCCGCTGACAGTTGCGCCGGAAGTGTGACCCGGGATTCGAGAACGAGGAAGCGCACGTTCTACCTGTGCTTGTTTGTAGTTCACCTCGTTCTTGTAGTCATTGTTTGCCTGCGTGATACCTTCTATCTCCTCGGGCAAGGCTACACGCTGGCTCCCCGCGCGCTGGATCCAGTCTGGCAATGGTCTGAGAACCTTGCCGCTGCCACTTTAGGCGAAGGCTTCGATATTGCGAACCCATTGCGCCAAACCGTGGCGCTTTACACCCATGCCGCCGGGATTCACTCGGGTTATAGCTTCTTTGCCCCCAACGTCCCGAGCAGCTACAAGGTAGTCTTCGAGTTTCATGCTCCGGACGGGAGCGTCGAATACGATCTGCCCGAGATCGCGTCGGAAGCGACCGGTTTGAGACTGGGCAATCTGCTGGATTTTATCGGCAAGACTCACTACGCCGGTTTGCGCGAGGCTATGCTTAGACGGCTCGCGTATGCAAGTGCGCGTCAGCATCCGCGCGCGACCTCCGTTCGGACTGTGTTCGGAATCGTAAGGATGCCAAACGCCGAGGAGTACTGGGAAGGTGAGCGAGAATCTTATGACGTCCTGTATGCGTATGACTTTCAACTCGCGCCGCCATGATAAGTCAGCCGCGCATCTGGGATCGGTTCAAAGGCTTTCTATTCCAGCCGGAAACAGATGCCTGGCTTGCTAGCCTGCGAATAGGTGCCGGTCTTCAAGTTGTCTTCTATGCTCTTTCGCTGCGGGGCGATTGGATGGACGTGTTTTCTCCAAACCTTAATGGTTTGGTGAACCGCGAAATCGCCGAAGCGGTTACGGCGACTAATAGCATCGTCGCTCCGAGGATGAGCTGGTTAACGACCCCGGCGAACCACGCGGGTATGAGTGAAGGGACTGCTCTTTCAATAACCTGGTGGCTGCTTCTAATCGCCGGCGGCTTGTTGGTGATAGGTCTCTTTTGTCGATCGGCCGCGATCGCGGCGTGGTTCCTTCACCTTTGTGCTATCGGAAGCGGCGAGCTCCTTCTCTATGGTGCCGATAGTTTCACTACCATCGCTCTCTTTTATCTTATGCTTGCGCCTTTGCCGGATAGATGGACGATCGATGCGCTCTGGAAGTCCTGGCACGCTCGCGATCCGCACCTTCTCGGATTATGCCGGCGGATCCTGCAATTACACCTTTGCCTCGTT
>QIAJ01000182.1 GCA_003225495.1 Acidobacteriota bacterium | reverse complement strand
GTCGGGCTTCAGAACTTGCAGGGCTGGCATAATCCCAAACAGAATGCCCGTCAGGCAAGAAAGTCCGAGAGAGAAGGCAAGCACGCCAGGATTCACATGGAGGCTCTGCAACGACGGCATCGCCGCAAGTTCGACCTGCGGAATGAGCCTGATAATCGCCGGAACCAACCAGACCGCAGCCATGGTTCCGACAGTCCCTCCGAACAGCGCGAGCAGAACACTCTCGGTAAGCATTTGCCGGAGGATTCTCCCGCGGCGAGCTCCTAGAGCAACGCGGATCGAAATCTCCTTCTGTCTCGGAGCGGATCGCGCCAACAATAAACCTGCGACGTTAGCGCAAGTAATGAGAAGCACAAAGGCCACAGTGGCCATGAGCAACTGCAATACGGGTCGAATCGAGCCAACGAGCTTTTCCTCCAACGACACCAGTTGCACTCCTATACCCGCGTTGTCATCTGGATACTGCTGCTCGAGTTGCCTCGCGAGCGCGGAAATTCCGGCCTGAGCTTGTTGTGAATTCACACCCGCCTTCAAACGAGCGACGGGGTTCAACCAAAATGCATTTCGCCTAGCTCCCCAGCCCTTAATGCGCATCGATTGCCAGATTTCACCCGACTGACTGGGACCAAACTGAAAACTTTGTGGAAGGACTCCGATAACGGTGCTGAGTTCACCATTTAGCACCATGGTTTTTCCGACTACATCCGGACTGCCTCCGAAGTAGCGCTGCCATCCACCGTGGGTAAGCATTACAACCGGCGCGGATTGGCCTTGCTCATGCTCTCGTTGGAAAGTGCTTCCCAGGATTGGCTTCACTCCAAGAGTCTCGAAGAATCCAGCGCTCGCGACTGGCGTCACAATTTGTTGCGCGCCATCCTTCCCGGATAAGCTTGCCGACGTTCCCGAATAGGCCCCCATTTGCGAGAAGACCTGATTGCGATCGCGAATATCCGCGAAGTTGGGATAGGAGAAGGGCTGTTCCTGAAACGATCCCTGCTTTCGGATACCGTTCAAATGCACCAGCTCGCCCGGTTTGTCATAGGGCAAGGGCCGCAACAAGGTTGCGGCGAAGATGCTGAACACGGCGCTGTTCGCGCCCACGCCGATCGTAATCATCATCACAATGACGGCGGTTAGGCCGGGCGTTTTCAGGAGCATTCTCCAGCCGTAGCGCAGGTCGTGAAGTAGTTCTCTCATTATTTCTCCTATTCGTAGCGCAACGCCGCCATGGGATCGACCTTGGTGGCCCGACGCGCGGGCAAATAACTGGCTAGCAACGCAACTGAAATTAAAATCGCCGGAACGGCGATGAAAGTGAGGGGATCACGCGGTCCCACTCCGTACAGCAAACTGGCGATAAGCCGCGTCAACCCCAGTGCACAGACGAGGCCGACTGCGACCCCAATCAGCGTGAGTTTGCCGGCGCCGGCCAGAATGAGGCGCAGAATATCGAACTGCCGTGCACCGAGCGCCATCCGGATACCGATTTCGTTCGTTCTCTGGCCGACGACATAAGAGAGAACGCCATAGATTCCGACGCTGGCGAGCAACAACGCGAGCGCAGCGAACGTACCGAGAAGGATCATCGAGAAACGGCGCTCGGCGAGAGAGTCGGCGATGATCGCATCCATCGATTGGGGACTGAAGATTACTTGCTCGCTGCTCATTTGCCGGCTGACGTGACGGATGGAATCGAGTAAGCCGGTTGCGGCCTTATCGGAACGCACGATTACCATCGAACCGGAAGGCTGCCGCGCGACGAAGTCGTTCGGCATTTGTGCGCATGGAATGTACAGCTGTGCGCGCAATTTCCAGTTGTCATCCGAATCGAGTCCCCATTGCTTGACGTGTCCAACCACGCCGACTATTTCCACGGGAGTGGCCCACAGTATCCGCTTGCCGATCGGGTCCTGGTTGGGGAAAAATTTACGCGCGAAGACATCGTCAACAACGATCACTTGCGGCGAATGTTCGTTATCCTGCTCGGTGAAGAAGCGTCCCTTCTGCAACGGAATGCTCATGGCTTTCAGATAGCCGGGTTCTACGATGTAATCGATGGCCCAACTCATATCGTCCTGGCTGGCGGGCTTGGGCTGACCTTCGAGCCAGAATGTTCGCTCGTCATCGTCGCCCAGCGGAACGGCGCCCCACGTTTGAGAAACGCCTTGCACGCCGGGGATCGCGGCGATCCTGTTGTCGAACTCGCGAAAAGCGCTACGGACTGCATCGGGAGACGCGGCCATCATCGAGGGAGGAAGAGAAAGGCCGATGGTAATGACGTTGTGCGGATTGAAACCAGGATCAATGCTCCACAGACGAGCCAGGCTGCGGATCATAAGACCGGATCCAGCCAGCAGCACGAGGGCCATCGCCAATTCAGCGACGACAAAGATGCCCTGCATGCGATGACGGCCTCCACTTACACCTCGGCCGGCTTCCTTGAGAGTTTCATGCACGTTTGGCTTCGACATTTTGAGCGCAGGTACCAGGCCAAATAGAACTCCAGCGACCAGCGATATAGCCAGCGTAAAGAGCAACACGCGAGCGTCGAGACCGATGTCTTCGGCGCGCGGTAATGCCGCGGGGAGAATACTCAGCGCCGCTCTGGTTCCCCACGCCGCCAGCATCAAGCCAAGCGTGCCACTCGCAAATGCCAGCAGAAGACTTTCGGTCAGCAATTGCCGGACTACGCGACGCTGGCTGGCACCCAATGCCGCACGAACAGCGAACTCTCGCGTGCGGCCGGTCGAGCGCGCCAGCAGCAGATTGGCGACGTTGACGCAGGCAATCAGGAGCACAAAGCCAACACTGGCGAGAAGAACTACGAGTATCGACCCGACATTGCCGACCATCCATTGCTTGAGTGGAATGAGTTTCGCGCCAGTGCCTTTGTTGGCATCGGGAAATGCCGCGGCCAGATTGTTCGTGACCGTCGACATGTCGGCCCGGGCCTGCTCGATCGTCACACCGGGCTTGAGCCGTCCAATTCCATTGATTCCTAATCCCGCGCCTCGGGAGGTGAGCAGATTATTTTTCCACTGGCCGATTGGGAGAAACACATCCCGAACGGGAGAGCCGCCCATCGAGAAATGAAAGGTTGCCGGAATTACTCCAACGATCGTGTACGCGTTCCCATCCAGTGTGATGCCCTTGCCGAGAATGTCCGGCGCGGACCCCAACTTCCGCCGCCATAGCCCCTCACTGATCAATGCAATCGGTGCAGCGCCGATCTCGTCTTCGCCCGGCGCGATCATGCGTCCCATCAATGGATTCACGCCGAAAATGGAAAAGAAGTCGGACGAAATAAATTGACCACTGACTTGCTCCGCTTCTCCCTTTCCGGTCAGGCTGAATGCGGAGTTGCGCCATACTGCCATCGAAGAGAACGTGCGATTGTCTTTCCGCCAATCACGAAAATTCGGATAGGGGATCGAACCAAATTCGAAATTTGCCTTGCTTTCCCGTAATGCGACCAGTTGTTCCGGCTGCGGATAAGGCAATGGATTCAGCAGCACTCCGTTGACCACGGAAAACAGTGCCGTGTTTGCGCCGACGCCCAGGGCGATGGTGATGACCACAACGGCGGTCAATCCCGGCGTTTTTAGAAACTGACGAATTGCGTAGCGAAGATCCTGCGGGAGTCCGGTCATGGGTTCATCCTCCTATTCGTAATGCAGGGCTGTGATTGGCTGAACCTGGGTTGCACGACGCGCGGGCGCCCAGGCGGCCAGCATTGCAACTGATCCGATTACGAGAGTGACTAACAACAGCGTGCCGGGGTCGCGGTCCGAGATCCCGAACAGTTGACTCTTCACGAGTGCGCTGAGTGCCATTGACAGAGGCAATGCCACGCCCACGCTGAAACCGGTCAAAGTCAGTACCTCGCGCAGGACCATTTTTACGACCGATCCCTGAGTCGCGCCCAAGGCCATCCGAATGCCGATCTCTCGGGTACGCTGGGCAATCGAATATGCCAGCACCCCGTAGAGGCCGATGGCAGTAACAAAAATCGCCACGATCCCGAAGCCGCTCGCCAGGAACGAAAGCATGCGCTCCGAGGTGAGGGTTCCATCAATCTGCGCGTCCATGGATTGCAGAGAATCGACAACCAGCTTGGAATCGATGCCGCCTACAGCTTTCCGGACCGTACTCCCTGCGTCTTCGGGCGCCTGCCGGGTGCGGATGTAAACGGCCACCGCGTTCGGTTCCGCGTCCTGGAAGACTGGGGAGTAGAAGATCGGTTTGGGTTGATCATGCAGATCGAAATGCTTAGCGTCTTTGACTACGCCTACGATAAGGAGGGGACTCTTTCCCTTTGTCCCGCGTTCAGAAAACGTTCTTCCAATTGCCTGGTCTGGATTGCCGAAGAACTTGCGGACGAAGCTCTCGTTTACTATCACGACTTTGGCAGTGGTCGGGCCATCTGAGTTACTGAATACCCGTCCGGCGATGAGAGGAAGTTGCAGAGTTCCGAAATAATCGGGCGTCACGTGTTCCCACTCGAAGCTCATCCGTTCTCCTTCTTGTGGCTGGTACCCGGGGACCTCAATTGAGAAGGTGTTGTCGTTTTGTGCGAGGACGGGGTCGTCTGTCATGCCTACTGACTGAACTCCAGGCTGAGAACCAAGTGTGTCGAGAAGACGCTCATACAATGGCGCAATAGTGGCCGGCGCGTA
>QIAJ01000183.1 GCA_003225495.1 Acidobacteriota bacterium | reverse complement strand
GGCGGCGCACTACTCGGATTCGTTTCGGCGATTCTCAACGTCCGGCTGAATTCCGACGTCGTCTTTTTTGTCATCCTGCCTCCCTTGCTTTACTCCGCCGCATGGCTCACTTCATGGCGCGAGTTTTCCTACAACCTTGTCAGCATTCTGATGCTCGCCTTCGGGCTCGTCGGTTTCACCGTCCTCGGGGTGTCGGTAGCCGCACACTGGTTCTTTCCCGGCTTCGACTGGCGGCTGGGCGTCGTACTCGGCGCGATCATCGCACCGACCGATGCGCTCGCCGCGACGTCCATCGCGAAGCGTATCGGCCTACCCAAACGGATCGTCGACATTCTCGAAGGCGAAAGCCTCGTCAACGATGCCAGCGGTCTGCTCGCTTTGGAGTTCGGTATCGCGATGGTAGTACGTGGCCAGGCACCGACATTAACCGAAGGTCTGGGACGACTTGCCTTCCTGGTATTTGCCGGCCTTGCCGTCGGCCTGCTCACTGGATGGATTGTCGATCGTCTCGAGCGCCTGATCGACGACGGCCCCATCGAGATCGCGATCAGCATTCTCGTTCCCTATGCCGCCTACTTTGCGGCCGATCGGATTCGCGCGTCCGGCGTCCTCGCGGTCGTGGTCTGCGGACTCTATCTAAGTCGTCGCAGTTCTGAATTCTTTTCGCCGGAAGTCAGGCTGCAAACATGGGGGGCTTGGGATGCTTTGACTTTCATACTGAACGGTCTTGTGTTCGTGCTCATCGGATTGCAATTGCCAGATGTGCTGGCCGGTATCCACGGTTACAGCTTGAAGCTGCTTCTGCTATACGGCGCGCTCTTCAGCGGACTCGTCATCGTGCTTCGTCTGCTCTGGATGTTCCCCGGCGCGTTCCTTGCGAACCGCATTCGCACGCGCATTCTTCACCAGGATGTAAAGTTGCCTTGGCGCAGCATTATCGTCGTGGGCTGGACAGGGATGCGCGGTGTGATCGCTCTGGCGGCCGCTATCGCTCTTCCCGCCACGCTCGCCAACGGCGCGCCGTTCCCGCAGCGCGACCTGATTGTCTTTCTCTCCTTCAGCGTGATTTTTGTGACGCTCGTTCTGCAAGGACTTACGCTTCCCTTCGTGGTTCGTGCCCTGGGAGTCGCGGACGGCGATACTGATGAAAGCGACAATGAAGAAAAGTCGGCGCGCCGCGCCATTCTAGACGCGGCACTCGATTATCTTGTGCAATTTCGCAAAGAGGATGACAGCGAATTTCAGGAAATTTATGACGACCTGACCGGACACTACCGGCACCGCCTGGCTGCGGTCAATGGGGAGGAAGCCGACGAGAATGCCCTCTCTCCCGAACACCGTGAGCGTCACGTCAGATTATTACGGGACTTGATTCGGGTGGAGCGGCAAACCGTCGTTCGTTTGCGCAATCAGGGCCGCATCAATGACGAAACCTTGCGCCAGATCGAGTATGAACTGGACCTGCGCGAGGCAAACCCATCTGCTGGTACATAAACGGAACGCCCGGCAGGCCCCTCGCGCAAGCCATCTCAGTGCAACAGTTCGCAAGCCCTACGACATCATCGCCACGCCAGGCGCGCTCCGGTGCGGAAGGCTGACCCGAATCACGTTCAGCAACTCGTCATTATCTACGGGCTTCTGGAAAAATGCCGCCGCTCCCGCCTTCAGCGCGCGCTGTTCGTTGCCTTGCGGGTCGCGGGCCGTCAGAACGATCACTGGAATCGACGACAAGGTGTCGCTCTGCTGCAAGCGTTCCAGCACGACAAACCCGTCGCCAGCCGGCAGCCCCAGGTCGAGAATAATCACGTCAGGATGTTCTTTCTGCGCCGCCGCGATCACGGAGTATCCATCCGAGGCAGTGATCACTTCGCAGTTATTCGCCCGCAGCCGTAATCGCAGCGCCTTTACAAGATCCGGATCATCATCCACCACCAGAATTTTCGGTTTCCGCATTACTTTCTCCTTTGTTGGATTCTTAGTTGGCATGTGAAACTCCGTTCCCTTTCCGTTTCTTATCCATATTGGCCATGATCAAATCCGTCACGCATCCGGCCACCGTGTCAACCTGCTTCCCCAGTGGCTGCGTCGTGCTAACCGAGCCAACATCCACAGGTGAAGTTGTAATCGTCAACCTGCCTTTTGTTTTGAGTTCGGTGATGCGTTCCAGTTGCTCACGGATGCGTGTGGTCATAGTCCCCGCGTGCTCCATGTCGGTCGACGCCAGCACAAAAAATGTTTCCGTCGATCCGGTTGCCCACATCGGCGGCAGCACCAGATCCTTATCGAGATACACACAGCGTCGCAATATCTCCAGCGCTTGTTCCCAGGTCTCTCGCCAGTTGCCTCGCGGCGGATTGCTGAGCGGCGCCAGTTCCACTCGCACCAGCACAAATGCCGCGCGCAGCCGGTTCTCGTACACAATGACCGGTGTCAAGAGCTTGGCGAGCGAATAGAGCGGCAACTTGAATGTAAAAATGCTTCCTTGTCCCGGCTCGCTCGTCACCCAGATGCGCCCGCCATGCAGCCGGACCACTTCCTTGCTGATGTACAATCCCAGCCCCAGCCCTCAGCGATTGTTGTCGATCGAATCCGGATCCTGATAGAGCCTCTCAAAAATCAAGGCCTGCGCCTCACGGCTGATGCCCCGCCCGGTATCGGTAACCGATACATATACGGATTCCGGGTCCGTCTCCGTCGTGGAAGCTCGCAGCGTTACGAACCCCTCTGGGTCTGTAAACTTCAGGGCATTATCGGTCAGGTTGATCAGCACCTCCAGAATGCGGTCCGGATCCGCGTGTACAAGAGGGATCCGCGAATCCAGTCCCATTTCAAGTCCGACCTGTCGTCCTTGCGCCGTGGGCGTCATCATCGCCACTGCCTGCTGCATGAGCTCTGCAATCGAAACGCAACGTGGCTCAACTCGCATCTTGCCGCTCTCGGCGCGCGTAGCTTCCAGAAGATCGCGAATCATCGCGTGCAACTGGTTAACGCTCTTCAAAACCGTTTTCAGATAGTCGGCTTGCTCCGGCACAACTGGCCCCGCCAGTCCATCCAGTAACAACGTGACGTACTGGTGAATGCAGGTAAGTGGCGTGCGCAACTCGTGCGATACATGGGATAGAAACTGGTTTTTGAATTCGATTTGCTGCTTGCGTGCAATTTCCAGGGAACGCAGTAACGCCTGCCGCTCTACTGCGTAACGCATGGCACGTTCCAATTGCTTGCTGGAAACGTCGCCTTTGACGAGATAGTCCTGGACGCCCTGATGAACGGCTTTTACTGCCAGCGCCTCGTCGTCCTGCCCCGATAGCACGGCGACTGGGACATTAGGCGCCATTTCCATAACCTTGCGAAAAGTTTCAGCGCCCTTGCTGTCCGGCAAATTGAGATCCAGTAGTACCAGCGAAGGCGTTTCCCTGCTTAAGCTCTCAAGTGCGTCGGATAGACGGGAAACGCAATCCACACGAACTTGAGGTTCGCCCTCCACCAACCGCAATCGAACCAGGTCCGCGTCTCCCGGGTTATCTTCAATCAGCAATACGTGGGTTTCTGGACGGTCCATCGCTCTCCTTTTGATACGGCCTCACAGCAACCGAAAAAGCTTCCGATCAGTTGCACGGTCGAAACAAATTCGCTCAGGTTGCCCGGCTTGCTGAGATAGCAATTCGCTCCCAGTTCATAGCTGCGCACAATGTCCTTGTTCGCGCGCGACGAACTGAAAATGACGACCGGGATCTTTCGCAGGCTCGGATCCGATCTCAATTCCGTCAGCACCGCCTCGCCGCTTTTCTTAGGCAAGCTCAGGTGCAGAATCACCAGGTCCGGACACACGGTTCCGCTATATCTCCCTTCGTGCCGCAGAAAAGCAAGCGCCTCCGCCCCATCGCTCACACTCGAAACATGGCAGGAGTTGGAATTCAACGTCAGGGCTTCGCTGGCCAAAAAAATGTCGGCCACGTTGTCATCGACCAGCAGCACCTCGGAAATTGCCTTCATTGGGCACTCCCTTTTCCTTCGTCAACCTTGCTGGCACTCGCTCCCGCACAGCTCAATTTCTGGCCCGGATCGCAAGCCCACACGACAAGGAACTCCTAAGACACTTCTCTCCATGCAATGTGACATCGGCGGTCACCGTCAGCCCTTTAGGCCCGAAAGGGTAGGAGCGCGTTGGAGAAAGGGCCTTGCCTCGCGCGATTAGGTCATGTCCTGTAGGAAAGGTGGTGACACGCTTGAATGGGAATTTTCTAAGGCATCACATCTCATTGGCGAAACATTATGATTCGGCGAGCCTTATCCCGATGTTCTTAACAACGTTCTTACATTCTCTTGACAACTTACCGTCTGCGTTCCCCTAGCTTGTTGCTTGCCCGCAATTCTCTCTGTGGAGTAAAACCATGAATCCCAACCTCCTTGACAAGCATTCCAATCGACGCTTAATCAATCTTGCCTTGGCGCTATTCTGTCTCTGCCCGCTCTTCTCAGTAGCGCAAGCCAACTTCAGTCTCCAGACCAGTCCCAGCCCCAACCCGCATGGGACTTCGCTCAACGCGGTTTCCGCTACCTCGAATACGGACGCGTGGGCGGTAGGCTACAAAAATGACAACAATCTCAATGACTCGCGCACCCTGATCGAGCATTGGAACGGGAACGACTGGAAGACCGTTCCCAGCCCGAACCCGGGCTCGACCGCGAATTGCAAAGGCTTCAACACCGGCAATGTTCTGAATTCCGTGACCGTAATTTCTCCGACCGACGCTTGGGCAGTCGGCCTCATGTTCAACTGCAGTTCGCTTATCAAGCCACTTGCTCTTCACTGGGACGGACTCCGCTGGCGCAAAGTCAAAACGCCCGTGCTCAATACCAATGACAATGCCGCTCTTAACAGTGTCGCTGCATTTGCTTCCAACGACGTCTACGCTGTCGGATATCAACCTGCCCCCAACGGCGCCGTTCTCACCCTCATCGAACACTGGGATGGTTCATCCTGGAAGGTTGTGCCCAGCCCCAACGCTAATGCCACCGGCAACGTCCTCTCCTCGGTCTCCGGAAAATCCTCGACCGATATCTGGGCAGTCGGCGATATCGTCTCTCCGAACAATCCTGTGCTGACTCTTGTCGAGCACTTCGACGGCGCGCATTGGTCAGTCGTTCCCAGCCCAAACCCGCTGCCCACCGGCAGCCTGAATCAAAATGTTCTGACCAGCGTGCAAGCCAATTCCGCAGCCGATGTCACCGCCGCCGGCTTCGTACTCAACAGTGGCCAGCAAACCGTCACCACTCTCATCGAGCATTGGGATGGCATGCTATGGAAGGTTATTCCGAGCCCGAATAAAAGTACGGTCGCAGGATCCATCAACACTCTGCGGTCTGTGACCGGAACTGCTGGGACGAACCTGTACGCCGCGGGCTTCTTTGCCAACGCTCAAACCGGCGGTCAACAGCGCACCCTTGTCGAGCACTTCGACGGCCAGAACTGGAGCATCATCGCCACTCCAACCAAGGGCGTAGCTCAACAATTGCAAGGGATTTTCTCGCCGACGAATAGCACGAGCATCTGGACCGTAGGCGCATTTTCCTCAGAACAGACCGATCCCGAAACCGGTTTCCTGATCATTCCGAAAACGCTGGTCCTTTTTTCGCCGGGCTCTTAAAACACGATCTCTGAGATCAAGGCGAGCCACTAAAACCCCGCGCCGTTAGCGCGGGGGATTTTCTGAAAAGGCGATCAGTGGCCTGTGCCTCCCGCCGCCTTCATCGACTGCCCCTCATTCTTTTTCGCGGGAAGGTACAACACCTGGATGCTCTGCTTGTTGATCATCTCGTTCAGCGCTACTAGATCCTTCTGCATCAAATCGTGGCACTTCGCAAGCAGCGGTTGCGCCTCATTCCGTAATTCTTCAAATACCTGAACCTGCTGCCTCGTCGGCGCATAGTCCCCGGCATCCACGCTGAAGATGAGCGAATGGAGCCTCTCATCGATTAGCACTGGAAAATTAAGATTCGCCTCCGAACTCTTCGCATTCACCTGCAAAAGTTGCCCTTCGACATCCATACTTTTCTTGTCGAATTCCTTCGCAACCGTTAGCAACTGAGCATAGCGCGAGTCGTACCCTAGCCGACGGTCCAGACCATGGATCTGCGTTCGCACATCGCGAATCGCTCCGATTGCCTCGTGGATCTCCGACACCTCCGCCAAAATCTGCCGCGCCAGATCGTTCTGCTTCTGCAAGTCCTCCGGCGAAGTCTTCATCCGCGGATCCACTTTCAACTCCAGCGCTGCCGTAAACGACTTCCCTTCCGCCGTCAGCCTGACTTGGTAGGTTCCCGGGGGCACCATGGCCCCGCGATTACGGAACTCCGCGCCCGGTTCGCCCGCCAGCGGCATCGCTCCCTGCGATCGCAAATCCCACGTGAACCGGTTCAATCCCACATCAGTGGGAATTTTCTCGTCCGGCGGCGTCTGATCGGGCCACTCCGGAGGCGTGTCCGCATCCTTCTTATCTTCATTCGAATACCGCCGGACTAGCTGACCATGTGCATCCAGAAATTCCAGCGTCACCATGCCCTTCGGTGCCGAAGCGAGATAGTAATAAACGATCGCGCCATTCGGTGGATTCTCTCCCACCGGCTGCCGCCGCTCGAAAAATTCCGGCCACCGCATCCGGTAAGTTACGCGTGGCTTGTAAAGCACCGGCTGCGTCGTCGCCTGCGTAGTCGTATTTCGCACGGGAGTCAGGTCATCCAGAATCCAGAATGACCGCCCATGAGTCGCCACCACCAGATCGTCATTCTTCACAATCAGGTCGTGAATCGGCGAATTCGGCAGGTTCAATTGCATCGACTGCCAATTTGCTCCGCCATCAAACGATACATAGATTCCCGTTTCCGTCCCCGCGAACAAGAGGTTCTTCCGTACCGGATCTTCGCGCACCACATGCGTGTAAGCGCCATCCGGAATCCCATTCGTGATCTTCATCCACGTCTTGCCGAAATCGGTCGTCTTGAAGATGTAGGGCTTCAAGTCGTCGAGCTTGTGCGTGTCGACCGCGAAATAGGCCGTTCCCGCATCGTGCGGAGACGCTTCCACCAGGCTCACCAGGCTCCACTCCGGCACCCCCTTCGGAGTGACATTCGCCCAGTTCTTTCCCCCATCCCGCGACATCTGAAACAGTCCGTCGTCGGTTCCCGCCCACAAAAGATCCTTCTGCACCGGCGATTCCGCAATCGTGAACACCGTGTCGTAATACTCCACGGATGTATTGTCCTTGGTCAGCGGCCCACCCGAAGAAACCTGCTTGCTCTTGTCATTGCGCGTCAGGTCCGGACTGATCTCCGTCCACGTCTTGCCTTGATCCGTGGTCTTGAAGACGCGCTCCGCCGTTGTATAGATCACATTTGGATCATGTGGCGAAACCACAATCGGATGCGTCCATCCCAGCCTGTACTTCAGGTCTCCGACACCGTGACCCGAACTCTCCATTGGCCACACCGTAATGTCCTGCAACTGGTTGCTGCGGCGATCCAGGCGCGTGATCGCCCCTTCGCCCGAGCCTGCATAAATGATGCTGGCGTCGCGCGGATCGGGTGCCAGGTATCCGCTCTCTCCGCCTCCGGCGTCAAACCAGTGCTGTCGCCCGATGTACCCGTCATCCGTCCGGCTCGCAATCCCCACCGTCGAGTTATCCTGCTGCGCGCCGTAAAGGTTGTAGAGAAATTCATTGTCCGCGGGTGCGTGATAGAACTGTGCTGTTGGCTGGTTGTACTGTGTGGACGAACTCTTCCCGCCATCCACTCAAATCGTCGCCCCGCCCTCGTTGCCGTTAATCATCCGGCTCGGATTCTGCGGATCGATCCAGAATCCATGATGGTCACCATGCGGTGCCGGCAACAGGCTCAGTGTCTTGCCTCCATCCGTCGACCGGAAAACACCCGTATTGAGCATGTATACCGTGTCCGCGCTCCGCGGATCGGCAAAGACATGTGTGAAGTACCATGCGCGCTGCGTAAGGCGCTGATCGTCGTTGATGCGCGACCACGACTCTCCCCCATCCTCCGACCGGTACAGCCCGCTCTCCTTCGCCTCAATCAACGCGTACACGCGATTCGAGTCCGCACCCGAAACGCTTACCCCGATACGCCCCATGATTCCCTCGGGAAGCCCCTTGCCCTCGAGCCGCTTCCACGACGTACCGCCGTCGGTCGACCGGTAGAGTCCGCTGCCTGGGCCACCGCTATCCATTCCCCAGGGCGTGCGCTGCACCTGATACAACGCCGAGAACATTACATTCGGATTGTGCGGATCGGCCGCAAAATCAATCGCGCCCGTCTTGTCATCTTTATAGAGAACTTTCTCCCACGTCTTCCCGCCATCCGACGTGCGAAACACGCCCCGATCCGCATTCGGTCCATAAGCGTGCCCGAGCGCCGCAACAAACACACGATCCGGATTCCGCGGATCAATCCACACCCGCGCAATGTGCTGCGTAGCAGTCAATCCGACATGGCTCCACGTCTTACCGCCATCGGTCGTCTTGTAAACTCCGTCGCCATAAGAAATGTTGCCGCGAATGCACGACTCCCCCGTTCCCACATAGATCACATTAGGATTCGACTCCGACACTGCGATTGCCCCGATCGAGGAGATCACGCTCTTATCGGAAATCGGCTGCCAGCTTACGCCGCCGTCCGTCGTCCGCCACACTCCCCCCGCGACGCCGCCGAAGTAGTAAGTGAACGGACTCCCCACCACGCCCGTTACCGCCAACACGCGCCCGCCGCGAAATGGACCAACATCGCGCCACTTCATCCCCTTAAACTGCGCTTCATTAAATGGCTGCGCCAGGGCCGCCAAGCTGAGCGCTATGATCAGGACACACCTCACCGCAAATCGATGTAACGTCATATTCAACCTCCGGAAACGAAAAAGAAGACTGCTAATACTAACTCCGCCCTGGCGGCCTGTCATGCGTTCCAAGCCAGATGGCGGAGACAAAACAAAACGCTCCCCTATCGAGCCTTACGAGTTTTTGAAAAGTCGGCTATTTGGGTGGCGCAGCCGCCTACCGCTACGTTAAGTGCATACTCTGATTGAGCGCTCCAGCCCAGAGCGCCAACCTCGAATGCTTTCGTTACGCTTTACATCCCCTACGACCACAACTCTCAACATCAACTCGTGACTCCCGGAACCGCATACCCCGCAAACAAAAACTCCACAGCCGCCGCAAACCGCGCTCCCCAAGCCGCTTCATGATGTCCAGCGCCTTCTTCAATCCAAACCTTCAGCCGCGATTCCCCCAGCCCAGCGGCCCGCAGGATCCGCTCCAACTCCCGCACATCGTTCATCACCCTTTCATCTTTCGCCGGATTTCCCGCTTCCCGCGTCCCCATCCCCAGATAAATCCGGTACGGCCAATCCCGAAACTGCCTGCACTCTTCCAGGATCTTCCGGTTCGCCACGAACAGCGACGGACTCTCAATCAAAACCCGCCCGAAGACTCCCGGGACAGCCAGTTGCGTGTAGAGCGTAATCAGTCCACCCAGTGACGACCCGCCCAGCCCCGTATGCTCCGGCCCTTTCGCGACCCGATAATATTTCTCAATCATCGGCATCGCCTCTCGCAGCAAAAATTCCGGATAACGTTTCCCTTGCGGCCCAAACAGCCGCAACTCCAGCGACCGGTAAGGAATGTACTCCCGCAACCGGCTTTCGCCCGTGTTGTCGATGCCCACAATAATCAGCGGCGGAATTTTGCCCTCGAGAATCAATCGCTCTGCCGCAACGCTCACGCGCCAATCCACTCCCGCAAACGCCGTAGCCGGATCAAACAGGTTCTGTCCATCATTCAAGTACAGCACCGGATATCGCCTGTCGCCCGTCTCGTCATAACCCGGAGGCAGCCACACCCGCACCATCCGAGAGTTGCGAAAAATCCTGCTGCGCAATTCATGCAGCCGCAGATTGCCCGCCACGACTTGCGCGGGTCTTTCAGAAACTTGATTTGTGGATTTCCTGGATTTGATAAAACCCATGATGGGATTAAATCTTTGGTGACGTCAGCAACTAATTATTCGAATTTGCACTCCGGCTCTTTACCCAAAGCACGCCCGACACCAGCGCGATCCCGCTGATCAGAGCCAGCGAACTCAAACACATGATGCACCAGACTCCCAGCACTCGCCCCTCAATGTAAGTCAGGTACGAGGCGAATGCCAGGCCCGCTGCCGCACCCGCAAAAATCAAAGAGGGCGTTTCCCGCCGCTCCCGGTATACCGTCGCCAGCCCCAGAACCGCCGCGTATCCCAGCATTCCGATCAGCGCCACCGGAATCCCCAATACCGACGAATACTCGCTGCGGTTGACGATGTCGCAGTTGAACGTATTCCCGATATCGCAGAACTTTGTCTTTGAAGTCCCGTAATGATGTTGCAGCGATACCGAAGAAACAACAATGCCGCCCACCGCCAGGATCGCAACCAGGCTCATCAGCCGCTGCAATCGAGGATTCACGGCAGCGCGCACCCAGTCCGATCGCTCAACTCTTGCAGAGAAAACACGCGCTCCACGCGCTCTCCGGTAGGAGGAAACTGCCACGTGGGATAATGCTGTATTCCCGCATCCTGACAAACCTGCGTCTTGCCGGTCGCAGCGCCCTTCACTCCGCATTCAACATAAGGAGCGTACTCAAACGAGGCGCCGAACTTTTCCTTCTGCTCAGTGCAATGCGGACACCAGAACGCGCCATACATCTTCACACCGCGATCCGTCAGGCAGCGCGCGAACCCGTCATACTGATGTTGACTCCGAAGCCCGAGATAATAAGCTCCCCCGAACGCAGCCGCGATCAACACGCCATAGATCGCCCATCGCGCCCACTTCCCCGCCGATGGCGCCACCGCTTCTTCCCGCTCTTTCCGCCGCTCGCGTCTCAATTCGGACATATTTTTTTATACCACGACCTTCAACACCGACGGCAGCACATCAATCGCCTCGCACCTCACCGTGAGCGCCTCTCCGTCAACCATCACATCGACCGGTCCATCGAGATCGAACTCCACGCGCGGCGTCTTGCGGCTCTCGGCCAACCGATGCCGCACATGCGTCCCGTCATACAACCCGCCCAGGTTTCGCACCAACCCTGCCCGACCGATCGGCCCCCACCGGACGAAATCAATCAACCCGTCATCGGTCGCCGCCTCTGGCGCGATCATCATCGTCCCGCCCGTAAACTTGCTGTTATTGAAACTCAGAAAAAGACACGGCCGCCGGTCAAACTCACTCGCGCCCGCCACCCGCACCGGAAACGGCCGCCTCTTCAACTGTGCAAGTCCTAGAAGGATCGACACCCAATATCCCACTTGCCCCGAATTGCTGAATCGACGTTGACGGAGGATATTGACGTCGGCCGAAAATCCCACGCTCAAGAGATTGATGTAGTAAAGAACGCCGTCCCGATGTGTCAATCGCAGAACATCGCAAGCCCGTGAGCGCCGGCCGAGCAGCGCCCCCATCGCATGCTCCACTCCCTGATCCCCAAAATCTCGCAGGAAAGAATTGCCCGTACCCAGCGGAAGAAAACCCAGTGTCGGCTGTTCTTCAAGCGTTGTCAGCGCATCCGGAAACAGCCCGTTGACCACTTCATACGAAGTCCCGTCTCCACCAACCGCTAGAAACTTGCGATAACCTCGCGCATACGCGTCTCGAGCAATCCGCGTTGCGTCCCCCGCCGCGCTGGTCTCGAGAGTTTCCAGCGCAATGCCTCCCGAGCGCAACCGCTCCAGCGCCGGACCCACCAGCTTGCGGCACCGTCCACCACCCGCCGCCGGATTAATGATGGCCAGAAAAGGCAAGGTCACAGGTCACAGGCGTCAGGCTTCAGGATCTCGATGTGCACAATCGAAGTATTTTTCCTGTGACCCGTGACCTGTCACCTCTGACCTGACTAGATCTCGACTACACTTTCCCGCCTGACACCGCGCCCGATCTCCTCCCCCAACTCGCCCCGCTTGATCTTCATCGACGCCGTCCGCGGAAAATCTTTTTCCCACACCAGATGCCCGCCCACCCGCTTGTAATCCGCTAACTTGAGGTTCCTGGCACTGATCTCAGTTGCTAGCGCATCGCTGAATTGCTGGCCCTGCTCCAGTCGCACCACCAGCACCAGCATCTCTTCTCCCAGACTCTTCTGCGGCCAGATGTAATTCGCCGCAAAGATGCAATACTCCTTCACCGGCAACCCGTCAAACACCATCTCCACGTCTTCGGGATAAATGTTCTTCCCGCCCTCGGTGACGATCATGTTCTTCTTGCGCCCAAACAACTGCAGATGTCCAACTCCGTCGAAGCGGCCCAGATCGCCTGTGTGCAGCCAACCTTCCACGATCGTCTTCACCGTCAAATCCGCATCATCCAGGTAATGCGACATCACCGCGCGGCTTCGCACCGCTACTTCTCCGATCCCATCTCCCGCCGGATTCAGAATCCGCACCTCCGACCCTGGCAGCGGCTTCCCAACCGTGTCCGCACGAAAAGGTTTCAGATCGTTCAGCGTCACTGCCGTGCATGCTTCCGTTAACCCGTATCCGCATGCCACCGGAACTCCCAGGTCATAGAAAAACTGCATGGTCGCAGGATCAGTGAACGCTCCACCCACAATCAGCGCCCGCAACTCCCCGCCAAAAGCCTTATGAACCTGGGGCAGCAACCGCCTGCTAAATCCCACATGGGGCCGCCTCCGCGTGAGCAACTTGTTGATCGCGATCAATCGGTCCAGCACAAAGCGTTTTCCTCGCGGCAACTCATCAAACTTCGCGCGCAGGCCGCGTTCCAGGTTCTTGAGCACCATTGGCACTAGGCTCACATAAGTAATGCGATAGCGCACAAACGCATCCCGCACAAACTCCGGGCGTAGCGTCCTTAAATGCACTACGCACGCACCGCACACAAACGGCCCGATGAAACCGACCATGAAATCAATGGCATGATTGGTCGGAAGAATACTCAGATAACGCACACCCGGCCAAAACGGATACCACTCCGTTAATGCCCGGCATTGCTCCAGATAATTGTCGTGCGTCAGCACGCACCCCTTCGGCCGCCCGCCCGTCCCGGACGAATAGACAATGCACGCCGTATCTTCCCTTTCGCGTGCAACCAACTTCGGTTCGCCCTTCCGCCGGAATTCTTCCCACCGGTAAGCCCCGCGCAAATCCGCGCCCACCGGCGCTTCCGTCACCAGCACGATCTCCGTCGTCAGCTTCGCAAACTCCGGCGACTGCGTGATCGCCCGCCATAAGTAATATTCCACTACCAGAAACCGCGCCTTCGAGTGCGCCAGAAGTTGCAGATGCTCTGCGGCCGTCAGCTTGTAATCCAACGGCACCAGTACCCCGCCGCAGAAAAAGATCGAATACGCCGAAATCAGCCACTTCGACTGATTGGTCATAATGATCGCAGCGCGATCCCCCGGCACGAACTCGGCATCCTCCAAAGCGCGGCATAACGGCCCCGCCATCTCCCTGAAGTCGGAATAAGTCAGCCGCACTTTCTCGCGATCACGATCCGCTTCAATCAGGCAGGTTTCGTTAGGCCAGCGCTCCAGCGCATCCCGCAGCGCCGCACCCAGGCTTGAATATTGACGGAGATCAAGCATTCGCGGTTCGTTTCACCACCGAAACATCGAACGAAAAATAGGAGTTCATCAGAAGGTAATCTCAGGCGTAGAGACGCGGATTACTGCGTCTCCCTATGCGGCGCCAAACTACAGGAGCCTACAACCGCGCCTGGATCCGCTGCGCCAGCGTCCGGAAATCTGTCACGCCCTGCAACTCATAGTCCGGTAACTCAATCCGAAAATGGTGTTCCAGCCGAGTTAGCAAGTCCAGCGCCTGCAGGCTGTCGATCCCAAGTGCCTTGAAAAAATCCCCATCCGGCGTAAGCTTCTCCCGCGGCACCTTGAAGTGCACCGCCGCCAGACTCAAAATCTCATCGAGCGTATTATCTGTAGTGGGCATAAAAGTTGATTTTCAAATTACTAAATTAATCGACTACGGCAGATACGGCTGTACGCCCTCATTCTCCACAAACTTCCGCAATCCTTCTTCGACAGCCGGCTGCGCAAACAGTTCACAGAAAATTTCAATCTCCCGCTTTAACTCCTCATACGGAATCGGCTTCAGAAATTCTTTTGCGGCAATCGCCGTCCTCCGGTCGAACTTGCCGACTTGTGCAGCCGTAGCTCGCGCCAGTCTTAATGCCTCACCCTCGGCCGCAATCTGACTCACCAACCCAACCTGCTGCGCCTTCATCACATTGAAGCTGCGCCCCGTCATCAGCAGATCGCGTACCACTGCATTCCCCAAATCCCGCTTCAGTCGTGGAATCCCGCCGAATCCCGGAATAAGTCCCAGCCGCAACTCCGGGAAACAAAACCGCGCCATCCGATCCGCAATAATAATGTCGCACACCAGCGCCAGTTCAAACCCGCCGCCAAACGTGACGCCATGTACCGCCGCAATGGTAGTCAGCGGAGCGGCATCGAGCGTGTTCATCACTCCATGGATGCGCCGTAGAAACTGCCGCACCCCGCGCACAGCCTCGCCTTTTTCCATTCCGCGAGAACCTTCGTAGAGCTCGCGCAGGTCCGCGCCCGCCGAAAAGCCTGCCTTCATCGTGGAATGAACGATCAGTGCATGCGCGTCCCGCGCCAACTCTGGCAGCGCCGCGGCAAACGTCTCCAACTCCTCGAGCGTGCCCGACCCGATCTCATTGCAGGGCTCGCGATGCAGCGCCAGCTCAATCGCGCCATTCACGACCTGCCATGAGATTGCCTGCCCCTTGAATTCTTTCATGCCGTTTTCACTGCCTGGTACATCCCGTCAATCTCGTTTTGAAATCTCTCCGCGATCAAATCCCGCTTCAACTTTCCATTCGCCGTCAGCAACCCGCTTTCAATTGTGAACGGATCGCCCACAACATGAAACGCTCGTACCTGCTTGTAATGCGGCAATTCCAGATTCACAACATCCAACGCCGCCTGCACTTTATCTGTGCTCACTCTGCCAGTGACCAGCGCCGCCAGATATCCACGCGCATTTCCAACCAGCACCACCTGGCTAGCTCCCGGCAGACTTTGCAGAATCTTGCCTTCGATCGGCTCCGGCGCGATGTTGTGTCCCGACCCCAAAATCACCAAGCTCTTGATTCGCCCGATAATTCTCCAGTTCCCCGCTGCATCCACCTCGCCCTGATCGCCCGTGTGAAACCACCCGTCCCGCAGCATTTTCGCCGTTTCCTCCGGACGATCCCAATATCCCGGAAAAATATTCGGCCCCCGCGCCAGGATCTCTTCATTTTCTCCCAGCCTCATCTCGACGCCTTGTATTGCCGGCCCCACGCGCCCCGGCACAACCTTTCCATCCGGATCGTCCATCGTGCAGATCGCCGTAGTCTCCGTCAGCCCGTAAACCTGCAACACAGGAATCCCGAGCATCGAATAGTAGAGTTGCGTCTCAACACTCAGCGGTGCGGACCCGCAAATCAAAGCTCGCAACCTGCGACCGATCATCTTTTTACGAATGGTCGGAAATATCAGCTTGCGCGCTGTGCCCAGCCAGAACCCATCTCCCGCGCGCGCTTTCCCTTCCTGCCGCCGAGCCCAAGCACCTTTCGCCTTGCTGTAAACCTTCTGCGGAAATCCGCCCGCCTGCCACAACTGCTCGTCCACCGCTTTGCGCATCCGCTCCAACAAAGCCGGTACATTCAGAAAATATTCCGGAGCCGCCGCCCGCATATCTGAAGCCAGCTTACCCAGATCGGTATTCATAGTCATCCGGCTCCCGCGCAAAAGGCACGTCAGCAGCATGATCCACGATCCCGCAAAACAGAACGGCAGATAGTGGAACACGGCATCCTGTCCCACCCGTCTCTTCATCAGTTGAGTCAGACGGCCCGAAGTGCAGCCGATCATGTGCGTGATATTCCCCGCGTTCAGCATCACGCCCTTCGCTTCACCCGAAGTGCCCGACGTATAAATAATCGTCGCTACGTCGTCCTTCGCCATGGCCACCGACAAGTCAGACAGCGGCGCCCGCGAAGCGGTAAATACTTTACTCATTACAAAATGCGGAGGCGCCTCGGGCCACTCCTGGACAACCGCTTCCGCCAGCATCTGATCGCCGCAACAGATCAGGGCGGGTGAACAATCCTTCATCATCGCCACCAACTCGCCGGCCGCCTGTCGCGCATACAGCGGGACCACTGTCAGGCCCTCAGCCATGATGGCCAGATCCATGGCCACCCACTGGATCGAGTTATGCCCCAAGAGAGCGCACCGGTCGCCGCGTTTCAAGCGAAGCCGCCGCAAATACGCCCGCCCTACCATTACCTGATCGAGCAATTGGCGCGCTGTGACCGGAAAAATCCGGCCATCTCGCATCTCCTGGAGCACCACCGCATCCCCGCTCTTCTCCAGGCTGGCGAAAATTTGTTCTAGAAAACTCATCTATTTGTGAACTGAAATTTATGAAACTGTCATTTTGAGCGAGTAACTGCTTCGCGAAGCGAATCAGTTACGCAGTCGAAAAACACCACTGATTCCGCTACGCCGTCGCAAGGCATTTCTCCCCGCGCTCTCGACCCCGCGCTCACTAAGAGTAGGCCCCCACCAACTCCCGCAACCCCGTGCTCATGGGCGGCAAGTAATCCTCCCACGACCATTCTCCCCGCCGCGTAGGAAACTCTGGATATCGCCGCTGCACTTCCTCTTCAAAATACACACCCATGCGCGCCATCAACTTCAAATTGCGCACCACCGTTCGCGCTATCCCGTCCGCAATTCGCTCGCCCTCGCGATCCAAAATCTCCAGCGCAGCCAGCGTCCGCTCCGCCAGATCCGGATCATCCACATTCATTAGTAACTCGCGATGCCCGCGCTCATTCATCAGATTGCGAATCCGCTCATCCATCGTGATCCCCGCCGACGGCACCCGCCCCGGCATTGACGTCACAATCCCGTGATATCTCGATGAGACCATCAGATGGCAAGCCCGCAAAATACTCACCAGCTGATACATGTTGTAATCTTCCGAGGTCAGAATCGGCAGCCCGCCCAGCTTTTCCGAGATCCACTTGCATGGACGCGCATCCAGCCGCTCCGTAGCCACCATGATCACAAACACATTTTTCTTCCGCCGAAATGCCCCGACCGCTTGCGCGATCGATGACAAATAATGTTCATACGCCATATCCGCGTCCGGCCCAGAGTAGTGAAAGTAAGGTCCGCGGTAATGACTCTCTTTGTAAGCCCCGGTCAGTCTGTGAACAATGCCCTTCGCCACTGACGCCTTCACCGGCCACTCAAAGGGATTAATCGGACACACCACCAGCACCGGCGTCTTCCCGTCCCATCCAACATCGCGCAGCGCCTTCTGTCCGTAATCCGGACCAAGCGGCTCAATCGTACACGCGGTGTCCGTGCCTAACTCCGTGGGAACGCCTAACTCACGCAGAATTCGACGCGACTCCTCATTGCGTGTAATCACCAGCGAATTCCTGCAATACCGCCCGCACATCTTCGCCACCAGCGGATCCATCTGCCCCGCCTCGGCTCCATATCCTACCGACAATTTGTTCTCTGCCGACGCAATCCCCAGCGATCCAATCATCATCGTGGCGAGGGCATTCGCGAATTTCGATTTGAACATCGAGCCTTCGCACGCCACTACGCCGTGGTGCTTCGGCACTTCATTCGCGAGAAACGGCGGGAAAATATCCGGCAGACGAACCTGCGACGTGCCTTCGAAATATCCGCGCGACCGGTCGAAGTTGAATGTCATCATGCTCAGGTCGACGTTTTCCGCCCCCAGAATCCGCCGCACCTGGCGCAGCATTTCTTCCACGCGCACATCTGACCCCGTGTTGCGCGTCCCGTTGTAACCTGCGAACAGCAGCTTCAGTTTTTGTCCGGGTTGCCAAGGCTCGCCCCTGCCCAGCATCCACTGCATTTTTTTCCCTTCAATAATGCTGGCGACCCACGCCTCCAGAAAAAAATCCATCATGCCGCCGCACCCCCCGCGCCTGCAGGCCAGGGCTGGTACGGATAGCTGAAGTCATGGTCACGGCTGAACGTCAGCAGCGGAAAACTGTATTGCGAAAACGGCGCCGGCTTGCGCCCCAGTTCTGTCGTGACGCGAGTATTGTCGAATACCGTGTTCCACGTCAGATATGGAAGAAAAACTTTCATGAGAGCCGCTCCGTGTCCAACAACCCCTTTACGATTCGCCAGAATGTTCACGACAGATCGGAACGGTCCCTCCAGAATCGGCACAAACATAGGCGTCCGCTTCGATTGCGCTGCCGCCAACGCCTCTGTCACTTCCCTGAAGCTCTGCGATCCATTCCCCGAAGAAAGATGGTAGGTGTCGTAAAGCGGAGCGGCTTTCATATGCAGCGTCGAAATCGCATCCGCCACGAAGTCCACATTCACGATGTCAATCTTGTCGTCCGGACGAAATGGCAGCACCGGCAATCCCGCCAGAAACACAAATGACCGCACCATATCGAACTGCGTCGTCTCTGGATACCGGCTATCTCCCAGCACAATGCTCGGCCGAAAAATTGTCAGCGGTATATCCGGCAGCAATTCCCGTACCATGTGCTCGCAGAATTTTTTCGTGCGCGCGTACGGATCGTAGTCCGACCGTTCCCATTCGATCGAGCGGTCTTCGGTAACAACCTCATGATTTCTTTTGCCCGCCACCGCCACCGTGCTCACGTTAGAAAACCGCTGTAGCCCGTGGTAGTGATGCGAGTACCGTGCCAGTTGCACCACTTCCAACGTCCCGCGCAGATTCACATTCAAACAGCTCTTTTCCGATTTCCGATTCAACGAAGCCGCACAGTGAATGATGGAGTCTGTGGTATGCACCAGACGGTCATACGTATCCTGCTCCAACCCGAAGCGCGGATCCGTCAGATCGCCGAGAAAAATTCTGATCTTCGCCTGAAGATATTCGTGGAAGGTCTTGAAGGGCATGTGCAGTTGCAGAGCATTCCAAAGCCGCATCTCCGCATCACGACGATCGCGCCCCCGCACCAGCAAGTTCAAAGTCGACTCATGCTGCTGCAGGAGATTCGCAGCCACATGCGCCCCGATATACCCCGTAGAACCAGTCAGAAAAATTGCCATCTTGAATCAACAACTCTTTTCTTTCGACCTTCACGAATATCGTAATGACGCCCCGGTCCCTGTTTTCAACACCTCCGGCATTTGAAGATTCCGCGGCGCTCGTGCCTCCAACGGCCTTCCCTCGATCAACGGATAGGTCCAACGCCGCAAAGCCGGAATATGAATTTCAATCCAATACTCCCACCAGTCCACCGCTGCCGCCTCATACCCGAAAATGGCGCGTTCCTCCGGGACCAGAGCCTGCGCCAGTTTCTCCACATTGTCGGCAACAAAATCATGTTCATTGTGCAGAATGAACGGCTCAAACAATTCGACCAGCTTCTCAACTCGCTCCAGACTGCGCTCCGCCTTTGCCAGCGGTTTCTTCACCGGCAGTGGCGACATGATCGCCTGAATCGACCTGATGATCATCTTCTGCGCCGGCGCGGACATCCGGTTGTAGCGCGCCTTCGATACCGGAATTGCATCCATGCGCAATCGTAGCCAATATTCCAGTCCTTCCTGCGCACGGTAGTGCTTGCGATGTCCCAGAGAAGTTAACTCGATGCATCGTCCCATGTCGCAAGGATTCGATACCGATGTCGCAAGCTGGTACAGCGGATCGTGCCGCCGTTCCACCAGCGCGGCCGCAATCAGCGTCATCCCCGCGCACACCGCATCCACCGGAATGATGTCGAGTCGCTTCCTCTCGTTGGAAGGCAACTGCCGGAATGCCGTCCCCAACAAATACGAAAGCGACGCCGATGTATTGATCCCCTCATTCCATCCCCGGAACGGCTTGAAGACCGACGTCTCCACAATCGCCGGACGCACAATCGCAATCGGCAACCCTTCGCCATATTTCGCAATCAGTGACTCCGCCAGGCTCTTGCTGAATGTGTACGTATTCGGCCAGCCCAATTCCCGCGCCCGCTTGATTCCTGCCTCGGTAAGATAATTCTTGAGCCACCGGATCCGATTTTTCCGAATCTGATTCTCGAGCGCCGCGCCATGCAGATCCTTCGCCGCGTGCTCTTTCCCCAGCGCCTGACTCCTCAACTCCCCGGTAACTTCCGGTCCCTCCGCACGCGCCTCCGCCGATTCCACGAATTCATGTAGAGCGTGCCATTCACGTTCGGCGTCAAAATCCGCCACTCCCGCCGGAGTGTAGTTCGGACGCACCCTTTCTCCCACCCGCCCGTCGCGCTGTCCCGCCACATAGCAGGTAGAAAGATGCAGCAGCGCCGCATGCTCCGACCCGCGAATGAACTCCATCAAGTGATACGTCGAGTCCACATTCACAGCCAGCGCATCCCGCAAGTCAGGATTAAAATCCGTCAGCCCCGAGCTGTTAATGATAAGGTCCAGTTCCTTCTGCAGGCGCGCCCCCACATTCGGATCTAGACCCATTCCCGGCTGCGAAACATCACCTTCCACTACTTCGACTCTCTCCGCGAGGTAGGCTCCCAGCCGGTCGCCGTAGCGGTCAAACAGGGGATCAAAAACCGGCGACTCCTCAATCATCTTTTCGAAGCGCGCCCGCCCAGGGTTCGACTTCTGCCGTCGGATCAGCAGATATAACTTCCCAATCTCCGGCAAATCCAGCAGCGTATTCGCCAGCCAAACCTTGCCGATAAATCCCGTCACGCCGATCAGCAACACGCGTTTCCCGCCCAATGCCTTCCGCACTGAAAGCGGTCCCGCATGCCGCGGCTCGTCAAAATAAACAATCGGCCGCGAGCGCACCGGCGATTCCCTCTCCGCCGGAATGATCGCGCCCTCCAGTGCTCGAAGCCCACGCAGCCCGAGTGCCCGCACCCAGCGCGCCGCGCTCTGCTGTCCGTCAGGCCCCGCCTCGCGAATCCGTGCAAAAATTCCCCGCGGACGAATCACCGGACTCAACAGCCTGCCGGTCGCCACACCATCGCGAAATTCGAGCCGGTTCGCGATAATCCACTTCACTCCCAAATGCCGCGCCAGTGGACGCATCACATGCTCCAGCCCCTGGCTCACCAGCACCACTGCGGCGCCCGAATCCTGGAGTGCCTTCAGCTTCGCCACTCCTTCTTCTTGCAGCAGCGGCTTCAGCTTGTACTGGAACTCCTCTTCTCCCAGCAGATCAAGCCGGTCGCGCGTAATCCCGCGCAGCACCGAGTGCACGATCCGAGTCGCCATCTTCCGGTTCGCTGCATAAAGAAATGGACGGAGCAGCGCCATCAATAACACCAGCGACCGCCGCCATGCTCGCGACGCATACGTCTGGCTGTTCCATGAAAAGAAAGCAATCGGACGGACCGTAGTCAGCTCCAGCAGGCTTCCCTCCACCCGCCAGTAAACCGGGGAGGCCGGACGCTTGTGATCGGGATTTAAGTTGTCCTGGGACAAGCAGTTCTCTCGGCTGACAACGCCTCCAAGTGGGAAGGCAGAATCCTCCATTTTAACCAATCTCAGGCACAACGGCAGCCACTCCGTTCAAGTCCTGTCGAGAGAACCGGGGGATGGGCCCGCTCGCGATGGTGAAAGTGTGAAAAACCGGCAGGTATCCGGAAGATTCTTGCGCGATCGTCTGAGCTAAAAATGCGGAATAAAAAAGCCCACCCGTTGCATTTAGCAAAAACGGGCGGGCCGAGATTCGATCGTCTTTACTGAATTACCCCAAATAATCCATTCAATCCGTTCTTGGGACCAGCCGTGAAGAAAAGCTGAGTGGTCTTGCCATTGGCGGCCGTACCGCCGCCAAACTCAATCCCCCACAATTGATTGATTTTAATAGGCTTACCTATCTTATTCTTGACCGTCCCTACCAGCGCCCCGGTACTCAGCTTAAAACCATTGATGGTTCCAGTATTCGTGTTATTCGCAACCAGCAGCGTGTTGCTCAAGGGCCCGAAATTAGCGGGCGCAATCGCCATCCCCCATGGTTGGTTCGACGGCGCACCCTGAATCAGGGTCTTAACAAAAGTTCCGTCCTCGCCAAAGATGTCGATAAAGCCGCCCGTCCCACCCGCCGTATCGGCGAATGCAACGTACAACTTCCCATTGACGTCCATGATGTTCGCCGGTGCAAAGCCAGCCGGCAGGTTGTGATCCGTAAACGACGTGACGAACTTGAAGGTGCCGTCATAGACGTCAACCTTATTGTTGTTGAAATCGGCGGCGTAGATCTTGTTCCCGGAGGCCTTCTTGGTGATAGCAAGACCCGTATAGCTGGCGCCCGAGCCTGAATTATTCACCGCAAGCAACGCCGCGTTGGGAGAAAATTGCGACCACCCGCTGATCGTCCCGTCGAGAGTTACAAAAATAAACGCCGACACCCAGTTCATGATCTTGAATTCCTGCGAACCGTTGTAAACGATGCCCGTGGGCGAACCCGTGCCCGTTCCCGTGGCCGTCGGAATTGTGACCGTCAACGATTGCTTGACACCCAGTCCGTCATAGAGCGTTGAAAGTCCACTGTAATTGTCGCTGATCCAGAATGGATTTCCCGGCCCATACGCCAATCCCCATCCATTCTGCAGCTGCGGGTCCTGATGTTTTGCTCCCGTAGGTAAGTTGGAAACCAGGTTGGTCTTCCGATATTGAGCCAATGAAGTGTCCGAGACAAACAGCAGCGTAACCGCAATAAACGCGAATCCAAATCTGAAGTGGAGTACTCGATTCATAGCAACCCTCCTGAGCGCCGAACAAAGCCCGCGGATCGCAGGCAGATGCAACCTGGTGGAGTGGAAAGACAACGACTTTACAGCGCCCGCATGTTAGTCGTGACTCTCCTCTGAGTTGTCACGTAAAGGTCATGGATTTGTAAATTCCTCACCGCAGAAGGCGCTGGGGCACCGGATAAATGCGCGAGGCGAGGACCGCCGCAGTCGGATAGCTCAGCGGCCACCGCTACGGTGAGAACCTTTATCTTGAGTGGGCTCCACAGGTTGCGGAAAAACACACGATTCGTATCAGGGCTGCCCTTCAGCGCTGCCGTAAATTGCGCAGAATCAGCGCCGGCTTCAGCCGCTGCGCAACTCTACCGAAACTAAACGAGTATTGGGGCAAAAAGCCCTCAGCCTTTCTGCCCGACCTTTGCTCACCGCCAGCGCCCCGCTCACCAGCAGCAACCCACCCTTGAACTGCCCCGTGGACGTCCGCACCATCCCAATCACTAGAGGCCCGAAGAATCCCCCAAGATTTCCAATCGAATTAATAATCGCAATCCCCGCAGCCGCCGCTGCGCCAGATAGAAAACTCGTCGGCATCGCCCAGAACGGTCCCATCATCGAAAATACGCCTAGCACCGCCACGCTGATCAACACAATTGACGGCCCCACTGAAGTCGAATATGCCGCTCCCATCAGAGCCAGTGCTCCCGCAAACGCTGGCAAGGCTGTATGCCATCTCCGCTCGCTCGACCGGTCCGAGTGCAGACCCACCGCCACCATCGCCAGCGCCGCCGCTACATACGGAATCGCGGACAGCAATCCCACCGTCAAATTACTAACTCCCGACAAACTCTTGATCAACTTCGGCAGCCACAAGCTCACGCCATACGAAACCGTATTCAGCCCGAAATAAACCAGCGCCAGCATCCATATGCGTGGCATTGCCAAAGCGCTGAACGTCCGCGATTCCACCACCAGTTCTTCCCGCTCCCGCCGTAGTGTGCCCAGCAACCAATCGCGCTCATCGCCAGAAAGCCACATCGCCTCCTCCGGACGATCGACCAGGTACACCAGCGCCACGCCTCCCAGCAGCACCGCCGGAATCCCCTCCATCAGAAACATCCATTGCCAGCCCGCCAGCCCTCCCGAAAGATGCAATCCCAGCAATGCTCCCGAAATCGGCCCGCCCACGACCCCCGACAACGGCGCCGCCGTCATAAATCGCGCCACCGTCCGTGCCCGCGCCCGCGCCGGAAACCAGCTCTTTAAATAAAAAATGACGCCCGGAAAAAATCCCGCCTCCGCCGCCCCCAGCAAAAATCGCAAAACATAAAAACTCCGGGGCCCGCTGACAAACATCATCCCTGTCGAAATCACTCCCCACACCATCATCAGCAGCGCAATCCACCGCCGTGCTCCCACCCGCTGCAGCGCCAGATTGCTGGGGACCTGAAAACAAAAATATCCCGCAAAAAAGATGCCCGCACCCAGCCCATACACCGCATCGGTAAATGAAAACTGCTGCTGCATCTGCAGCGCCGCAAATCCCACATTGATCCGATCCAGATACGCCACGATGTAAAGCAGGAACAAAAACGGCACCAGCCGCCAAGTCAACCGCCGGACCACCCGGTCCTCAATCCCCTCCCCATCCTTAATTCCCAGTGGATTTCCTCCGTGACCCCTGTGACACTCTGATGAAGGTTCTCGCCGCGAACATCGCGACCTTCAGCCCTATAGCATTCGCCCACGAATCTCCCGAACGATCTCCTTCACTGTCCCGCGAGCATCCACCACCACCGCCCGCGCCGGCTCTTCCAATGTTGCAATCTGACTCTCGAGCATCCCTTCTTTCATATAGTGCCCATGCCGCAGGGCCAACCGCTCCCGCAATAATTCCCGGTCCGCCTTCAGATAAACCACCAGCCCCGGAGTCCCCGCCATCAGCCGATTCCGATAGGCCTGCTTTAACGCCGAGCAAGCCAGCACTGCGTTCTTCCCCGCCGTCGTCCACGCCATGATCAAAGCTCGCAGACTTTCTAGCCATGGCTCCCGATCCGCGTCCGTCAATGGAATTCCCTCTCGCATCTTCTCCACATTCGCCACCGGATGATAATCATCCGCATCCGCATACTCCCACCCCAGTTCCAATGCGAGCGCGGATCCTACCGTCGTCTTGCCCGCCCCCGACACTCCCATCAGCAACACGATCACGCCCGCTCCGTCCAGCACACATCCCAATATTTCCCGAACTTCCTCCCGTTCTCGGAGAACACGCCGACCACTTTATACCCAAACCGACCATGTAGCGCCGCGGTCGCCGGATTTGGCAACGCATACCCCGCGACATACCGGTGGATGTCCTCCTCGCGCAGAGCTTCGAACAGTGCCTCGTACAGGAGTGTTCCGATGCCGCGACCCACAGCTTCCGGTCCGCAATAAACGGTCGTTTCCACCGTCGTATCGTACCCCGCCTTCGGACGAAATCTCGTGCTCCCCGCATATCCGACCACGCCCTTCTCTTCTTCCTCCGCGAGCAGCAGGCGGTGCCGCCTCATCCCAAACTGACCGAACCACTCCTCCCTCCGTTCGACCGTGTAAGGCTCGACGTCAAACGTCACCGGAGTGTTCACCACATAGTAGTTGTAAATTTCAGTCAGCCGCGGCAGATCGCTTGGCGTTGCCCGACGGATTCGAATCCCCGCCATTATCGTCTCCCCTTGGATTGTGATCCGGAGTGCCCAATATCTTACTTGCCGGACGAGCATGACCGCCTTGACGACATTCTTGGCAATCCTGCTGGAGTGCTTTGAAACGGAGCCCACTCTGCTTCAAGAATGAAACTACCCACGGTGGGAAGAGTACGGGTTAGACCTGCGGGTTGAAGAATGCCCTGACTGGAATTTCTTCGCGCTGGCCCTGTTGTTCTTGCCTTCACCGCCGACCGCCTGGCTTTTGGCGACGATCACGCGATTCCGTCCCTCGCCCTTGGCCTGATACAAAGCTTGGTCGGCAGCGGCCAGCAGCTCCTGTGGAGTTGAACCATGCCCCGGATATGCCGCCACTCCAATAGAGATTGTTACCTCTCCCAAGACCTTTCCATTCCGAACCACTCGCAGTTCCCGCGCCTGGGCGCACACTTGCTCTGCCCGCGCGCGCGTCAATTCTAGGTCGGCGTTGGGCAGGATCAGAACAAACTCCTCGCCCCCATATCTGCACGCGATGTCCTCCGCGCGAACGTTCTTGCTGAAGAGTGAGGCCGCTTCCTGCAAAACGGCGTCGCCTGCCTCATGGCCGAAGGTATCGTTGAATCTCTTGAAATGATCCAGGTCCAGCATCAGGACTCCCAGCGATTGTTTGGCCCGCGCCACGCGGTGCATCTCGCGTTCCAACGTTTCCTCCAGGTAGCGGCGATTGAAGAGGCCGGTCAGCGGATCGCGAATGGACTGTCGGCGCAGGGCCTCGCGCAAACGGGTGTTTGCGATCGAGAGCCCGATCTGCTCCGTGAAAGTGCCGATCAGCAAAAACTCCGATTCCGATATTCCATGGTTCCCTTCAGGCATTTGGAAATGGATAATGCCAAGCGCCTCTCCGTGTGCCAGCACCGGGATGCAGATGTAAGATCCGGCGATTGACATTGCATGGCCGCAAAGAGCGCTCCGGTCGCCTGCTTCCACCTGGTAGCGGTGACCGGTGCGTAACGCCCAACAGGCGTTCGGTTCGAAGAACATCGATTCCAGTTGGCAATTCGCCCATACTCCCGCCAGAATGATTGCGCCTCGCAACCCCGGAAAGATTTTGGGCGCAAATCCGGTGATCACGGAAAACGCTTCTGCCATGTCCGTGCCGCTCTGCAGCAACTCGCCCATTCTTGCTAGCAACGCGCTCTTCCGGGAGCGCTCGGTGAGTTCCTTCACCAGATTCTCTGTTTTCAGGTTCGTTTCTTTTTGCGCACACTCACGCTGCTCCATTTCTTGAGTGAGCCGCGAGTTAGCTTCGACCAGAGCCGCTGTCCGCTCCCGCACCTGCTCTTCCAGGCTCTCCTGGTTCCGCTTCTGATCGTCGATGTCGGTGCAGGTGCCGAACCATTTCACGATCGCCCCGGCCGAGTCGCGCACCGGGTGCGCCCGCCCCAGATGCCAGCGATACGTTCGATCCCTGTCTCTCAGGAAACGGTATTGAATTTCGAAAACTGTTCCGCTCTGCACTGCACGTTGCCAGATCGGCAGCGTTGAGGGCAGATCCTCGGGATGCAACCGGCTTTGCCACCCGTTCTCCAGCGATTCTTCGGCCGTCCTGCCGGTGTAGTCGTACCATCGCTTGTTGAAAAAATCCACGGATCCATCCGAACGCGCAGTCCATACGATCTGCGGGATCGCTTCTGCCAGATTGCGAAAATATTCTTCGTGCTGCCGCGCTCCTTCAACAATCGCGCTTTGCGCGTCAACCAGTCGGTCCAGAAAAGAAGTTCCAATCGCCAGCAGCAGCACCAGCAGGCTGACGCCGCTGATCGCGGCTACACCCAGATGAGAAATATTCACCGCATGCGAGAGATCTAGTGTCCCGGCGCTGGGAGTGAAACTGACCGCCCACATTCCCGTGTAGTGCATGATGGGAATGGCGCTCCCCATCACCAGCGCGCTCACGATTTTTCTTCTGCTGGTCTTCCGTTCCTCGCGAACCCGAAAAGAAAGAATGAGCGCCACATAGGAAATTCCGATAGCCAGCCCAACTGATGCCCCCACAATCGCCGGGTTGTAATGCGGTCGAGCGGGCAAGCGCATTGCAGCCATGCCGATGTAATGCATCGCTGCAATTCCGCATCCCATGAAAACGCTGCCCAGCAATGTTGACCAGCTCTTGATCTGTTGGCGGCTGACGGTATAAAGCGCGATCGCGTTCGCCACGATGGCGGCCAGCAGCGAAAACAAAACCGTGGGCAAATCGTAGAGCACCGGCAAAGGCATGCTGAAGGCCAGCATTCCGATGTAGTGCATCGCCCAGATGCCCACGCCCATCGAAAATGCGCCGCCCACCAGCCACCAAACTTGCATGCGGCTCCGCGCGGCGGTCACCCGGCCTCCCAGGTCCAAGGTCGCGTAGGACGCCACAATCGCAATCAGAACCGACAATTCGACTAGCCTGAAATCGTAGCTTCCGTGAAGGGACATGGATTGCACAGCAGAGCTCCATGTCTGTAATCGGGCACAGGGGCGATTACCTTTAGTTACCCAGCGGTTTCTTGTTGACCCGGATGATCAATACAGCAACACACTCGCGCTGTCCGCCTCCAACAATAAAAAGGGCCGCTCGAAAAGAGCGGCCCTGATCTTGTAAAAGCCTGATGTACAGCCCAGTACCCGGTACTAGTCTCCCGCTACCGGCTCGCCAACCTGTTCAGCATTTTTCGCGGAGCCGTTGCCATTAGCATTTCCATTCCCCGCAGCCGGAGCAATCGCGGTCAGCGGGATGAACCCAGCTTCGTCCGAGGTTGCCGGTTTCTCCTTCAGGACAACTTCGCGGTAGAGTTGCGCCATGCGCGCATCGTAGGCGGCGTCGTTCTTCTCCGGCCCGCGTTGCTCCGCTTGCTTCTTGTCTCGCGCCCGGGCCTTCTCCTGACGCGCTGTCTTGGCGATGCCCAGCTTGTCAAGGTCGTGCTGCACTTCGGTGGTCACGAGGCCGTCGCGCAATTGCAGGCTGTGCGCGGTATCTTCCATGCTGACCCTCTTGCCGCCCGCGAAGATCTCATGCCGCCCGTGCTCTTCGTACCACTTCGTCAGCGTGGACGTCATGTGCATCTTCTCGATAATATTCCGCCAGCCCACGCCCGTGTTGTAAGCGCAGAAGCTGATCTCGCCTTCCTGCGTAGCGTAAGGAATAATGCACTGCTCCGTCCGCCGGAAATCGTAGTTGAACAGATCCTGGAACCACATTCCCGCGATAAACAGGAAGTTCCACCGATCCTGCCGCCGCTTCATGACATCGTCAATCGTCCGGTCCGGACCAACCTTGCCATAATTCTTGCCCGTAGCATTGAAGTTCTTATCGAACTTCCTGAGCAGATCCATCAACTTGAAATGCGTCGGCGACTGGAACGGATCGTAATTCTTCATCAGACACAGCGCCATCCCAAACGCCGTCCAGAATTTCGACCGAGCCGCATCGTTCACCTTCGCAATATCCTTAGCCAACTGATCACCCTTAAGAAAAGCAGTAACCGGCACCGCCTCCTTAGTTTCCTTATCAATCATCATAGCCATCCCCGTCCCACAATTCGGATGACATCCGCATGAGAGTTGGCCCCAGTCGTTGTTGGCGTCGTTGGAGTGGAGGACATCGGCCCAATCGGAGAAGGTGCTCATGAAGCTGATGGGGAACCAG
>QIAJ01000179.1 GCA_003225495.1 Acidobacteriota bacterium | reverse complement strand
GACCAACTCTTGTTCGTCTTGTGTCTCGCCATGCTGCCGAAGAAAATCGCGAAATGCTCCTACGTGTTCTTCCATCATCAAGTAGGCGAGATAACTGCCGTTGCACGAAAGGATTTCCGGTTTCGGAACTTCGGCACTCGAGCCTTCTTCGTCCGGATAACCCAGAACAAATTCGCCTGCCTTGATAGCTGGGCCGGAGCCGGGCATTGATTTCTCTCCCGTACCTTCAATCGCCGGCTGCGAGAGACGATCACGGTATCCGAAATGTTCGTGCGCATAGTCGAAGGGTGGGATCGCTTCCAGGTCCAGCGAAGACAGCACTTCCACGCCCTCACACTGGGATAAAAACTTTTCGTGCTCTATGCGGCATCGCTCGCGTTCCGGGACGTCGCGAGCAAAAAGAATAACGATGGCATGAAGATCGGGGCTCGCCAGCCCACCCTTCCAGTGGTCAGGGTGGTTTGCACCCGTCATGCCCAGGACCTCCGCTCGGGTAGCCATGCCCTGGCGAAATTCCTCTGGAAAGCTGGCAAGGGAATGATCGTCCAACCCAAGCGCTCGTATGCCGCTCCAGCTGAGAGCCACCGTAACCCATCTTCTATCTAACTCGCCCGATCGGACTGCTGCTGCCGTAGTCACCTTTTCGGTAATGGCTCTTAACCAGGCACGGCCTGCCGCCGGCTTTCGAAAAGTCAAGAACTCATATCGTGCCGCCAGTGCAGGAGAGCGATGGATTAGAAAATGCTGAATATCCTCGAATTCAAGTGACGCGGCATCAGCTTTCGGCAACTCGCGCCCGACGCTTTTTGGAAGTGGAGGACTGTAGATTGCCATAGGTACTGTGGCTCCCGGACGAAACTCGTCGCTACTGCATCAGGTCAAGCATTTCGGAAAACTTCGCTTTGAGTTGTAGTGCCTTCTTAATTTCATCTGCGGTCGCGTATGGATACTCACCGTACTCCAGGAAGCTCGGACATTGGTGTTCGCGAACGAACTTGACGAATGCTGATACATTTGTCTTCCAGTCCTCGGGAAACCCTTCAAGGTTCTCGAAGACTGTGTTCACTCCGACCTTCTTAAATAGGGCCACTGCATCCTCGGTGTACTTGTCGAAATCTGTATCGAAGATTCCCTGGTACATGAAGTACGTGTCCTTTCCAATATCGAAGAGGACCCATCGCAGGTAGTGGAGCTTGAGCGTCTCAAGTGTGTCGGGCATATCCGCAATCGCAGTCTCGATGGTCTTTCCGTAGGCGCGGATCGTTTCTTCTCTTCCCGGCTTGATCTTCGCGATGATGGTGAATCCATGGCAGGCCGGAGTTCGTGGATATATCGGCCCGTATCTTCCATTCTTTACGCTAAAGTATCCTTCCTTCGGAATCGCCATTGCTGCGGGTCTCGTCCAATCGTGGACTATCTCTTTGCGTGTCGAGGGCGTTTCAATTACCGTTGCAGCCATGTTGTTCTCCTTGTGCACCTCTTGAGGTCTCCGCCAGGGCGAGGTTCCTTGTTTTTCCTCGTAGCGCCTACCCTTCGGAGTTGACGCGGGTTTCCCGAGCGTGAGTCGCACCCCTTCTTCTAGATGACGACAGGAAGTCCTCACACTGGCAGAAGTTACAGTGCAGCGTCCAATAAGTGCTGCGATGGCGGCATGTCGGAATTGGAATCTATGTCCAGTCGCAGATGAGAAGAGATTGTTAGCTAAGACAGACGACGTTCACTCTCGAAGAGAAGAACTGTCAATTTTGGCAGTCGTGTTCTGCCTCTGCGCGGCGGATCATTCACTCTACGCTCTATAGCATCCAGTCCAGAAAGAGAAAAACAATTGAAATCATCAGAGTTCACGCTGGGCCGTGTACCGGATTGTGAGAAGTTGGCTCCGGCGGGGGCAGGACTATGGCGGTCCCAGGAAGGACATGCGTTATGAAACTGAAAGACTCCAGGACGGGACTCGTGTTCCACATCATCCGCAATCTCGCGGCCGTCATTTGCTCAGTCGTGCTTACGCCCGGAGATATGAGCCTGCTGGCAAGCCCGGCGCCACAAGAGGCGGCCGCAGGTGGGACGGAAGCAACCGCCACTGTTCCACCCGACCAACTCGATTCTCTAGTTGCCCCGATCGCTCTCTACCCAGACCCCATGTTGAGCCAGACGCTGGTGGCTTCCACCTACCCTCTGGAGATAATTCAGCTGCAGCAATGGTTGGGGAAAAACAAGAACCTGAAAGACCAGGCTTTGGTGGATGCTGTGAAAAAGCAGAGTTGGGACCCAAGCATCCAGGCCATGGCAGCGCTTCCGGATGTAGTCAAACAGTTGTCCGAAAACATCCAGTGGACAACGGACCTGGGAAACGCATTCCTGGCGCAGCAGAGCGATGTCATGGACGCGGTACAACGGATGCGCAAGAAAGCCAAGGATTCGGGGAACTTGAAATCAAGTGAACAACAAAAAGTAGAAACGAAGGTCGTCGAAAGCAAGCAGGTGATCATCGTTGAGCAGGCTAACCCACAAGTTGTTTATGTTCCCAGTTATAACCCGACGGTGGTGTACGGCGCGCCGGCTTATCCTTACCCCCCCATTGCTTATCCACCGCCCGGTTACTACGCCGCAGGTATGGCGATTTCATTTGGCGTCGGCCTCGCCATGGGAGCAGCGTGGGGAGGTGGTTGGGGCTACGGTGCCGGATGGGGACACAATGACGTCAACGTCAATGTGAATAACAACTTCAACAGGAATACAAATATCTCCAATAGCGGCAACCGTACCAATGTCAAGGGTGGAAATAACTCATGGCAACACAATCCGCAGCACCGCGGAGGCGCGCCTTACTCCAACCGGTCGACCGCCAATAAGTACGGCGGCTCGGCTCGCGGAGATTCCATGTCGTCACGGCAGGACAAGGCGCGCCAGAACCAGGGACAAGGCGGGAACCGGCAGCAGGCAAGCAATCGCGACCGCGGTTCTTCAGGCGGACGCCCACAAGCGGGCACTAGCGACCGCGGTGCTGGCGGAAGAGACTCCGGTAACCGGGGATCGGGCGCGAGTGCAGGCAACATGGGTTCGAATCGCGGTGGGGGAGGCGGCGGAGATCGTGTGGGCAACCGTAGCACTTCAAGTGGCGGTGGAGGATCTCGTAGTTCCGGCGCCTTCGGAGGCAGCTCCGGAAGTAGCGCACGAGCCAGCAGCTCCCGCGGGTCTTCCAGCATGGGCGGTTCGCGCAGCGGCGGTTCGCGCGGGGGCGGCGGCGGCCGGCGCAGGTGAGTAATCCATGATCAAGGAGAAACACATGAAATCAAGACCATCTACCTCAATCGCAAGGGACGCTCTGGTTGTGTCCTGGATCGCTCTCCTATCGTGCGTTCTCTACGCACAGTCGACACCTCAGGGAGCTGCACCCTCAGCGCCAGCACAAAAGGCTTTTGACACGCCTCAACAGGCCGTTGAAGCGTTGATTGCGGCAACGGGCAGCTATGACGTTTCTGCCCTCCTTGAAATATTCGGTCCAGATGGCAAGGATTTTATCGCCTCTGCAGATCCGGTTCGGGACAAGAACGTTGCGGCTGCGTTTGCCGCGAAGGCCAACGAAAAGAAAGCCATAACCGTAGATCCGAAGAACAAGACTCGCGCCATGCTCGCGGTTGGCAATGACGACTTTCCGTTTCCAGTTCCAATCGTCAAACAGGGTGGAAAGTGGCATTTCAACTCCAAAGAAGGACGGGACGAAATTCTCCTGCGGCGGATTGGAGCCAACGAACTCGACGCAATCCAGATCTGTCGCGGTTTTGTGGAGGCGCAGAAAGAATATGCCTCAGCAGTCCACGACCAGTCGGGAGTTAATCAATACGCACAGAAGATCATCAGCACTCCCGGAAAGCGCGACGGTCTGTTCTGGCGGAACGAAGATGGAACGCCGGGTGGCCCCATTGGCGAGAACGTTGCCCGGGCCATTGAGGAAGGTTACTCCAGCAAAACCTCGCCGTATCACGGCTACTATTTCAAGGTGTTAAAGGGGCAAGGGCCCGCGGCGGCGTTGGGACAGCTTGATTACGTGATTGGGGGAGTCATGATCGGAGGGTTCGCGCTCGTTGCGGTCCCGGCCGAATATCGTGTCACCGGGGTCAAGACCTTCATGGTCAGCTACGACGGTATCGTTTACGAAAAGGACATGGGACCCGATTCGCTCAACTTAGCCAAAAACATGGAGCGCTACAACCCCGACAAGAGTTGGCACCGCACTGACGACCAGTGGCCCACGGATCTTGTCGCGACCGCCGATTGAAGGTGGGATGGTGGGCTTGGGCTGTTTGAACTGAGGTCAGCTCCTCCTGCCACGAATCGCAATCGATGCTGCTGTATCGTGAGCCGCGACGTGTCTTACGCATTAGCAGACTGCGTACCCAGAACATTATCAAAAGTTCCGCAGAGTTCCAGCTGGACCGTGCCACAAGCGGGACACAATGCCTCATGGAGGAGGAACACCGTGTGAATCGATACCAAAGAATCGCACTGGCCACAGCGCCATAACGTGCCACGCTGTTGCGGAACCGGGACGCGGCTGTTCGTGGTTCCCATGTTCAACATGGTCCCCCCTTGTTTAGGTTGAAAGGAGATTATCTGCCGCAAGCGCTAGATGGAACTGTCAGTTGTCCCAGACCGCGGCCCATTAAAGGTCAGTCCTCCACCGGTTGTCGGAGTCGCTTCACCTGCGGTAGGAAAGGGCTACAGGCCCTCGAACGTAGCGAAGCTGTAACAAGTGACAGTTCTCGTTCGAGCAGGTGCCCCTATAGCTTTGTTTAACGCCCCATTTGTTTATTAGTATCCCACTTGAGGTTGGACATGTTTGGAGAGCGCATGAAACTTAACCAACGGAGCATCCGGATTTGTTGGCTGCTATTGGCGCTTCCCCTGCACACTGTTTTCGCCCAGAAGGTAAGTGTGGGATATGACAAGAGCGCCGACTTCTCGAAATATAAGACTTACACGTGGGCGCAACCCACGAAGCCACCCACCAGGCCCATGCTCTATCTGGCTATTGAAGGCTCAATCGATTACGAGCTGAAAGCCAAGGGTCTGGCAAGGACGGAAAGCGATGGTGATCTTGTCGTGGTTCCAGGCGGCGGAATGGAGTTTGGAATTAACTACGCCGTCGGGACGCCGATCATGCCGACCTACAGCGGGCCGCCTGCTATGGACGCCACCATGTGGACGGGGGCGATGGGGGCCTCGAACCTCATGGCGCCATACGTTCCGGAAGGAACTCTGGTAGTCAATCTCGTTGATCGAAATGCCAACAAGGTCATCTGGACCGGCACAGTCAAACAAAAACTCGACATGGAAAAGAAGACAAAATCTCTCAAGCTGATCGACAAAGCGATCGTCAAGCTACTGAAGGAATTCCCGCCGAGAAAACAGTGACCACCGCTAAGACAGGATAAGCCGTTCGGGGCGACGGAGCACAACTCTACCTCTACTTTTTGCAACGGCACCGCGTCGTTGCCACTCGCTTAACAACCGGCTTGCTGTGAATAGCGTAATGTTTGCCGTATTGGCCAACTGCTCATTCGTAATATCGAGCTGGATTCCATCTGGACACTTCCTGCCCAGACCGTTGGCTAGACTGACCAGCACATGCGCGAGCCTTTGTCGAGCGCTGTGGCAAAGCAGGCCCAAGTGGCTGGCCAAATACCACGTCAGGTAATCACTCGCGATCGCCAAACCATTGTCAACCAACCTCGGATATCGTGTGGCAAGACTTCGTATTGTCTTGCGCTCCCATACGCAGACGGAACTGTTCTTCGCTATCTCTGTACTAACGAGAAAATCGGAAGGTTTTGCCAGGAGACTCGCACCTCCGAATATCTCTCCGGGCACAAGCCAGAGCAGGTACACTTTCCGGCCCTGAGGTGTAATAACAAAATAACGAGCAGAGCCCTTGATCACTAGAAACAAGTGATCTGCAGGCTCTCCCTCACTTGCCACTACTGAGTGACCCGAGAATCGCCGATACGAGGCAGCAGCCAAGATTGTGTTCTGCGCCGACTCAGAAAGCCCTTCCAATAACCGTACTCTGGACCGGTCAGCAATCAAAGAAGCGACGTCCGAGCGCAGTGGTGCGTCGGATGCTGGCCTCACTCGGGTTGAACGATGTCCTGACACGCCATCCGGTACCGCGGGATTGTATTTGTGCCCAGTGTGGAATTGCATTGCCTGTCGATATTACCTAGATTTCTGTGGACGTTAGCACTGGAATAACTGACAGTTTTCTATAGACCCCAACTCGGTCATTCTGCCGCCAACGCAAGATGAGCCTATCTCAATGGCCTCCCTTCCTCATCACGAAAGCCGACCATCCTCACCAAAAACCACGCTTGTGATCGGTCCCCACGCCACTTTCGCCGCCACGGTTGCGAGCATCCTGCCTGATTGGAAAATCGAGCGGGTGTGTGACAACGTGGCGGCTCTTGCCTTCCTAGAGTCAAGGCCGTTTGATCTCGTCTTTACTAGCGCGGACACCTCGGGGAAGGACGATGTAGATCTGCTCCGCAAGATCAGATTGGTTCGGCCACATACGCGACTCATCATTCTCACCAACGAACGGTCGACCGCTGACGTGATCGCCTCCATTCGGGAACGGGCATTCAGCTACTTTTCCGAACCGCTCTCCTGGACCATGTTCGCAGAAATGGTGCGGCTTGCCATGGAAGAACCTTGCTGGGACGACGGAATCGAGGTACTCTCGGCGACTCCAGACTGGATTCGTATTGCGGTTCGGTGCGACATTAAGACAGCGGACCGGTTGCTGCAGTTTTTCCGCGAAATCGCTGACTTGCCCGATCGCGAGAAGTACGATGTCGCCACTGCTCTTCGTGAAATGCTGCTGAACGCGATTGAGCATGGTGGGCGATTCGATCCCGATCAGTATGTGGAAGTTTCCTATCTGCGTGCGCGCCACATGGTCCTATGTCGTGTGAAAGATCCCGGCGATGGCTTCTCGCTGGATGAAATCCGTCACGCCGCCATTGCGAATCCACCAGACGATCCTATTCGGCATCACCACTATCGAGATGAACTCGGACTTCGCCCAGGGGGATTTGGTGTACTGATCACCAGAAGACTTGTGGACGAACTGATCTACGGAGAGAAGGGTAATGAGGTCGTGCTCGTCAAGTATCTTGGTTCATTCGAGCATCGTACAACCTGACGAATGATCAGCGGCCGACTAGGGCAGAGGAAAACTGACATTGCTTGGCCGTCATTGTTTCCTGTCACTCTTGACAGTGTTCACAAACGCACGGCCCCCGTAGCCTTTTAGCATCGGGTCGGAAGCGAGAACGTAGTTTGGTCCGCGGAGGGATCCGTCCCTATGCCCGCACTCGAAATCGCGAATAGTTCCGCGGAGGTCGGTATGGGCAGACGATTTTGTGCTCTACTTGTGTGCTCAGTTACTCTTCCACTCTTTTGTCAGGCACCCTCACCAAACCCTCAGGTTGCGACTGTAACGGCCGTAAACCTCCGCCCGAAAGATGCGGAGAACGGATGGCGCGGTGCGAGTCAGTATGACGTTTCTCTGAAAGTCGGCGATACGGTCTACGTAGTGTTGTATTCATCACCGAACGGATCCACGAGCGTCGAGTACTCGGTGGGAATGAACGTGGTGGTGCAGGTCGGACCTCAGTCAATCAAGTTCACAAAGTTAGGGCGGACATCTGAAGTACCCATCCTGCGCCGTGAGAGTGTCTCGAAGGCGACCGAGCTAGACTGGTCGCGTGCACCGAGTGAGTACTTCGCCCAGAAGCTCAAGCATCTTTCTGAAAAGTTGAGCCTTACCGCGGAACAGGAGGCAAGAATCAAACCCATCCTCGAACAGGAAGCAGGAGATGCGGGACAGATGATTTCCAATCCTGTGCTCTCGAAGGACGATAAGCTGAAGAAACTTGAGAACATTGTGCGTTCGTCCGACGATAAGCTCAAGCCGATTCTCTCCGCCGATCAATGGCAAACCCTCCAGGACATGCGTAAACAACAAAGGCGGGAACTGCGGGAGTCGCTCTCAGGAAAACCTAAGGATCAGGGATGAGTCCGTTGCCTTTATTCAACCCACGTGCCGTTTAGGAACCTCCTGAGGAGTCCCGTCCTGACACACTGCGGCTAACAAAATCCTTACCGCCAACAACCGTGTTGATAGCTTTTACCAATTCTCGTGCGGCATCCGATTTTAGAACGTAACCCCAAGCACCAAGTTGCAACGCAGCTCTGATGATATCGGGGTCGAACTCTAGGCTCACAAACACTATTTTGGCATCGGGGGCAACCCTGCGTATCCCGGCTCCGGCTTTTATTCCGTCCAGTCCCGGTAGACCGATATCCAGAAGCACGACGGTCGGCTGCATTTGTTCTGCGAGTTGAACTGCCATCAACCCATCCGAAGCTTCGCCGACGATTTCAAATGGCTCCGCCCGCAGCATAGAAGAGACGAATCGCCGCCAATCATCGACATCGTCTACCACAAGCACACGTACCACCGACATTCTGACAACCTTCCCTAGAGATCACACCCAATCAAAAGTTGTAAGGTGAAAAGACTTCTCTAGAGAGGGTCACACATGAGTCAGGTTTGGTCGTTGCTTTGGAACAACAACGCCAGAAGGTAAAAGAAAAAGCCGGCCCAACCGGACGAGATTCGGCGGCGGTCGAGGAGTCCCGCGAAAACGTTAATCTCCCTGGCGGGGTCCCACATTTAGCTACGACCGCTTCCAGAACAGAAGCGTGCTGTCACGCGCCCAGAGTAAGAAGTGTGAAGAAGGGTAAATTCCATGCCCCCGTCAGATCAGTAAGCCTTGAGTCCCTCGGCCCGAAACAACGCGCAAGCGTGTTCAATTGTTTCCCTCGCTGGAGGCTGAACATCGTCCAGGGCATAGCTGAGTTTAAGTTCCTTCCATTTGAATCGGCCCATTTGGTGAAAGGGCAAGACGTCGACTCGTTCCACATTACCCAGGCTGGCAGCGAATCGGGCGAGCTGGGAAATGTTTCGGGCATCGTCTGACCATCCGGGCACAAAAACGTAGCGCACCCACATAGGGCGTTTGAGCTTGGCGAGGCGGCGTGCGAAGTCTAAGACGGGACCAACCTCCATGCCGGTAAGCCGGCGGTGGCGTTGCTCGTCCCAGTTCTTAATATCCAGCAACACGAGGTCAATTTCTCCCAGCTCCGCGTCGGTGAGCCGGGCGCCTAAGCTGCCGTTGGTGTCGAGAGCGGTATGAATTCCCATTGCATGAACAGCCGTAAGGAGCCTCACGGCAAACCGATCTTGCATGAGGGGCTCGCCTCCACTCAAGGTGAACCCTCCTGCCATGACCTTCAGTCCGGTTCGATACTTGTGAAGCTCTTCGGTCGCCTTCCCGAGCGTTATAGGAATGCCATTGCTCATATTCCAGGTGTCCGGGTTATGGCAGTACAGACATCGAAACTGGCAGCCGGTTGTCCACGCAACCACGCGCACACCCGGCCCATCGACGGTTGAGCCAGTCGTGAACGAGTGCAGAAAGCCCATGTCTCCCGTGGCCAACGCGCTCCGAACGTCGGAATCCGGCACGCCCCGGCCCAGATGCACGCGCAGTTCGAAGGGACTCTTTGCGTGCAGCAGTTCGTCATTCAGTTGTGCAGTCCCGCTCATACGGCACCTAGTTCCCGTGAAACGTGCGATTGATCACGTCCATCTGCTGCTCACGAGTCAGCCGCACGAAGTTCACGGCATATCCTGAGACGCGAATCGTCAGGTTCGGGTACTTTTCCGGATGATCCATGGCGTCCAGGAGAGTGTCTCGATTCAGCACGTTGACGTTCATGTGAAAACCGGTTGCGCCGAAGAAGGCATCGAGCATACTTCGAAGATTCGTGATTCGATCCTCGCCCACCCTGCCCAAGCCTTCGGGAATGAGCGTGGTCGTGAGTGAAATGCCGTCGGCGGCGTCGCGATAGGGGATCTTGGCAACCGATGCAGCTGAAGCATGGATGCCGTGAGAGTCCCGCCCGTGCATCGGATTGGCGCCCGGGGCGAACGGTTCTCCCCGCCGCCGTCCGTCTGGCGTGTTGCCGGTGTTCTTTCCATACACAACGTTCGAAGTAATGGTCAGGATCGATTGTGTGTGTAGAGCATTTCGATAGGTTGGATATTTTCTCAGCTTATTCATAAATGTGCTGACGACCCACGAAGCCAGCTGGTCCACTCGATTGTCGTTGTTGCCAAACTGCGGGAAAATGCCTTCGATCTGGTAGTCGGTTACTAGCCCCTTTTCATCACGGATCACTTGAACCTTGGCATAACGGATTGCCGACAGGCTGTCAGCAATAACGGACAGTCCAGCCATACCGAAGGCCATCGTTCGCAATGGGCCGTAGTCATGCAGTGCCATCTCGACACGCTCGTAGGCATACTTGTCGTGCATGAAGTGGATGATGTTCATGGCATTCACGTAGACGCCGGCGAGCCAATCCATCATGCCTTCGAACTTGTCGACGACATCGTCGAAGTCAAGGTACTGGCCCTTAACAGCGCCGTTGGACGGACCTACCTGCTCGCCTGTGAGTTCGTCCCTGCCACCGTTGATGGCATAGAGGAGGCACTTGGCAAGGTTGGCTCGTGCGCCGAAGAACTGCATCTGCTTTCCCACCAGCATCGGGGACACGCAACAAGCGATTGCACCGTCATCTCCCCAGGAGCGACGCATGATTTCGTCGCTTTCGAATTGGATGGAACTCGTGTCGATTGCCACCTTGGCGGCGAAACTACGGAAGGCATCGGGCATCCTCGGGGAATACCAGATCGTCAGATTCGGCTCCGGAGCGGGGCCGAGATTGTAAAGCGTGTGAAGAAAACGAAAACTTGTTTTCGTTACCAGCGTCCGTCCGTCATCCCCCATTCCGCCAATCGATTCCGTGACCCAAGTGGGATCACCCGCGAAGAGCTCGTCATATTCTGGCGTGCGTAGAAACCGAACGATGCGCAACTTGATGACGAAGTCATCGATGATCTCCTGCACTTGTTGCTCGGTCAAAATGCCCGCAGCCAAATCGCGTTCGAAGTAGATGTCCAAGAAAGTCGACGTCCTGCCCAGGGACATGGCAGCGCCGTTCTGCTCCTTGACCGCCGCCAGGTAGCCGAAGTAGAGCCACTGCACCGCCTCCTGCGCATTGCTCGCCGGAGCCGAGATATCGAAGCCGTAGCTCTTGGCCATCTGCTGCAGTTCCTTGAGTGCGCGGATCTGTTCACTCAGTTCCTCCCGGTCGCGAATGATTTCGTCGGTAGACATGGCCGAGTCGAGGCTGCGCTTCTCTTCTTGTTTTTGCTCAATGAGCCGCGAGACTCCGTAGAGGGCCACGCGGCGGTAGTCCCCGATAATTCGGCCGCGCCCATAAGCGTCAGGGAGTCCAGTGAGAATGTGAGAGCTGCGACACCGCCTCACGTCCGCGGTGTACGCGTCGAACACTCCCTCGTTATGGGTCTTACGGTACTTGGTGAACGCTTCGACCACATGCGGATCGGGCACGTATCCATAGGTCTTGAGAGCATTCACCACCATCCGGAAGCCGCCGTTCGGCATGATTGCCCGCTTGAGAGGCGCTTCGGTTTGAAGACCGACGATGACTTCATTATTCCGATCGATGTAGCCCGGGCTATGCGCAGTGATGGAACTGGGGATCTGGGAGACGTCGAGCACGCCTTTCTTTCGCTCTTCCAGGAATAGTTCGTTCAGTCGATCCCACAGCTTTTTCGTCCGCTCTGTTGCCGGCGCAAGAAAGGATTCGTCCCCCTCGTACGGTTGATAGTTCTGCTGGATGAAGTCCCGAACGTTGATCTCCTTTTGCCAGAGACCGGTTTTGAATCCCTGCCATGGGGAAACGACTTCCTCATGCATTATGGGGCGTGAAAGAGCAGCCATTTGAGTTCCTCCCTGTTTCTGTCGGTTAGGAACGCGCTTACAGCAATCCCAGCATTGTGCCGGTGTGCCGCGCGATCATAAGTTCCTCGTTTGTCGGAATCACCCAGGTGGAGACTTTGCTTTTCAGCGTGGAGATCCGCGGGCCCTTTTTGGTGTTGGCTACTTCGTCTAGTTCCACACCCAACCATGAAGAGGCCTGGCAGATTCGCCGTCGAATATCTGGTGAGTTCTCTCCAATGCCCGCGGTGAATACCAGTCCATCGATCCCACCCAGCACCGCCGCCATCGCGCCGATCTCTTTGGCCGCGCGGTACACGAAGTAATCCACCGCCAGACGCGCCTTTGGTTCACTCCTGGTGAGCAGGTCGCGCATGTCGTTGCTGATGCCAGAGATCCCTAGTAACCCTGATTTCTTGTAGAGAATTGTTTCCACTTCTTTGGCGGATAGTCCGAGGCTTTGAAAGAGATACAAGACCACGCCGGGATCAAGTGCGCCCGGCCTCGTGCCCATACAAAGTCCATCCAGTGCAGTGAATCCCAGAGTGCTATCTACACTTTTTGCGTTTTTCAGGGCGCACAGACTGGCGCCACTTCCAAGATGCGCGATGATGACGCGGCCCTTGGCAATTTCAGGAGCCACGTCGGGCAAAACGGAAGCTATATATTCGTAAGAAAGACCGTGGAAACCATATCGCTGCAGTCCTGATTTACGAATATCACTGGGCAGCGGGATGATCTTTGCGACGGGCAATTGGCAGTAATGGAAGCTGGTGTCGAAGCAGGCAACTTGCGGCACGTCGGGCATTCGGTCGAAGATTGCGTCAATCGCTGCCAGGTTGTGTGGCTGATGCAATGGGGCTAGAGGGACCAGTTCATAGAGTTCTTCCAGAACCTCCCGCGTGACAACCACAGGCTCGGCGTAACGCGCTCCGCCATGAACTACACGGTGGCCGACGCCTAACACCCGCGCGCCACCATACTTCGAACGGAGAAATGATGCCAGCGCATCAAGCGCGGCACGCCCATCGGACACCCAATCTTCCAGACGATTTTCCGCGAGAATTTCACCCTGAGCATCTTTGGCGGAGAGTTGCGGCGACGTTCCGATGCCCTCAATCTGGCCGCGCGATTCCAGTCGCCATCGTTCCGCGACTGGCCGGCGATACACACAGAACTTCAGGCTTGAAGAACCCGCATTGAGTACGAGAGCGTAATCATCCATATGAATTCTCTATAGCTTCTTTCGACGCGCATGAGCCGCCAGCATCGCCACGCCGCAACTGGCAATTCGTGACCGCACACTGTCGGCCCGGCTGGTGAGGATGATTGGCACCCTTGCTCCGAGCACCAAGCCAGCGCTATCGGCATTGGCCAGGAAACTTAACTGCTTGGCGAGAATGTTCCCGGCCTCCAGATCCGGTGCCAGCAGGATGTCCGGATCACCTGCGACATCAGAGCGGATACCCTTAGTGACTGCCGCTTGCTTACTGATCGCATTGTCAAAGGCCAGGGGTCCATCCAGGAGGGCACCTGTAATTTGTCCGCGCTCCGCCATCTTGCAAAGAGCAGCGGCATCGATGGTGGCTGGCATTTTCGACGTCACCGTTTCAACTGCGGCAAGAATGGCGATCTTGGGTTTTTCAAGACCGAGCGCGAGGGCAAGGTCGATGGCGTTCTGACAGATATCCACCTTGTCTTCCAGGGTGGGAGCAATATTGATCGCCCCATCCGTAACGATGAGCACCTTGTGATAGGTGGGGACGTCCATGACGAATACGTGGCTGATACGGCGAGCAGTTCGCAACCCTCCATCACGGGAGACGACCGCTGCCATCAATTCGTCCGTGTGCAGGCTTCCCTTCATCAGCAGTTCTGCCCGGCCTTCGCGCAGCAACTCGACCGCTTTGGTGGCCGACGCGTGGCTGTGAGGAACGTCC
>QIAJ01000180.1 GCA_003225495.1 Acidobacteriota bacterium | reverse complement strand
GCTGGTGACCAAAGACCAGACGGTGAAGGCAGCATGGTCGCAGGTGGATATCGTGTTGCAGCGGCGTGCCGATCTCATTCCTAACCTGGTGGAGACGGTGAAGGGAATTGCACAGCAGGAACAAACCGTTTTCGGCGATATTGCGAAGGCTCGCTCTTCATTGCTTTCGGCGGGAACGCCATCGGAGAAGATTGCCGCTAACCAGCAGCTTGATAGTGCGATTGGGCGCCTCTTGGTAATTGTTGAGAACTATCCGCAGCTGAAGTCGAATGAGAATTTCTTACGCTTGCAGGATGAACTGGCGGGAACCGAGAACCGAATCGCGGTCGAGCGCAAGCGATACAACGATGCGTTGCAGGACTACAACACCTATCTGCTCAAGTTCCCCAACAATCTGATTGCCGGGCTTGCGGGCTTCAAGCCGAATGAGGCTTATTTCCAGGCGTCCGAGGGATCGCGGCAGGTGCCCAAGGTGGATTTCGGGACCAAACCGGCACCGCAGAGTGCTCCGGCACCGGCGCCTGCGCATTAAGTTGGCGGGGCCGCCGGGGATTAAGCGGCGGCCTCAAAACCGAACATAGCCGGTGTGTCACACGTCACATCTCACGGCCCGTCGACGTGCTACAACCAACTAGATCTCCCCAAAGATCCTCCCGTTCCGAAGTCTTGGACGCAGGAGGATTTCCATGTCTGGTGGTAACCGGCACACTGTCTTCTCTTCTCTTATTTCCGTTTTGCTCACCCTGATCCTCGTTGGAGGCGTCCTGCGGGCGCAGGATGCTTCCACCGGAGCTCTTCGGGGTACGGTCGTCGACGCGCAAGGCGTCGCGATCACAGCGGCGGATGTTATTGTCATTCGCCTCGATACCGGTATCCGTTTTCACGGGGCGACTGGTTCGGACGGGCGCTTCAAACTCGATTTGTTGCCTCCCGGGGAGTACTCTGCCCGGGCGGAGGCGGAAGGGATGCTGCCGCAAAACTCTCCGCCGGTTCGGGTGGAAGTCGGTGGGACCACGGAATTGGCGTTCAAACTGGCGGTGGCGGGCGCGAAGGAAATGCTCACTGTGTCGGATGCTCCGGCACTGGTCGAGACTCAGCCGAGCGCGGTTTCCGCGTTGCTGGACGAGCGGGCGATCGGGAATTTGCCGCTCCTCGGCCGGCGGTATACCGATTTGTCGTTGCTGGCGCCGGGTGTCACGCAGGATCCTCGCGGGCTGACCTCGAGTTCGAATGGCGACCTCGCTTTTGGGGGTATTCGCGGTTATCAGTCCAGCTATCTGGTGGATGGGGCTGACAACAACAGATTCTTCGCGCAGGCGCGGGGACGGTATCGAGCGCCTTACCAATTTTCGAATGAAGTCGTGAAGGAATTTCGCGTTTCTTCCAATACGTATGGAGCGGAACTGGGCCGCGCGGGCGGAGCGGTGGTCAACGTAGTGACGAAGTCTGGTTCGAATCACTGGCACGGCACGGGCTTTTACTTTCTAAGAGACAGCCTGCTCGCCGCTACGCCGCCGTTTGTGGGTTTCAAAACGAATGATCAGCAGCACCAGTTCGGGGGAACTCTCGGAGGACCGATCAAACGAAACAAAATCTTCCTTTTTGCAGGATACGATCAGCACATTTTTCACAGTCCAGCAGTAGTGCAGTTCAACAGCGGCTCGACAGTTGTGGAGCCGCAGCTGGGTACTCCCTCGCATCCTCTCGATTATGAAATCTGCGACCCGGCAATCGGTGGCCAGGCCTGTGATCAGAGTCTGGTGTTTACATCGGCGGCGCAGCTGTCAACCCTGGGCGGAACATTTCCTGGAACAATGTTAGGCAACAGTGGATTTGTGAAGCTGGACTATTCGCTCACTCCGAAACACTTTCTTACGGCGCGCGTGAACACGTCGCGGTACTACGGGACGAACAATGTCTTTTTCGATCCGTCCAGTCCGATTACAAATTTTGCGATGAGCTCCAATGGAGAAGAGGATGTAAAGACGGAGAGCGCGTCCCTGGCGCTGCTGAGCGGACTGACACCCAAGCTGACGAGTCATCTGCGGGTGCAGTTCTCGCGCGATTTGCAGCAGTCGTTCGCGAATTCGGAAGATGTCCGGACGCGCATCTACAACGTCATTGAAAGTTTCGGACAGTCATCGATTCTGCCGCGGCAAACGCGGGAGCACCGGCTTCACCTGGTCGAAACTCTGAGCTTGACGGGCGGGCGCCACGATTGGAAGTTCGGCGGCGACGCGATGTTTAGCTGGGACTATAACTATTTTCCGTCGCTGTTCGGAGGCGAGTATCTGTACGACAACGTCAGCGTCGATCCTTTCACTTTTGTGCCGGAGCATGGCGGCCTGCCACTAACTCCGCTGCGGGCGTGGGCGCATGATGTGCCTCGTTATTACCTGCAAAGTTTTGGGAATCCGGTGTCGCATCCCAACAGCAACGATTATTCGGCATTCGTACAGGACACGATCCGAGTGACTGGGCGATTAGCCGTGAGTTTGGGCCTTCGCTATGACATGCAGACATTCAACAGCAAGGATCTGGTGAATAATCCGCTCTGGCCGGCGTCAGGAAAAATGCCTGCCGATAAAAACAATTTTTCTCCGCGAGTTGGTTTCGCTTATTCGATTGGCGACCAGCGGCCACTTGTCATGCGCGGCGGATTTGGCATCTTCTACACCCGCCTGCCTCAGATCTACGAATCGTCGGTCATCAACAACAATGGGCTCGGCGGAACATTTCTTTTCCTTGATAACGCGGATACGACCGAGCATCAGATATTCCCGACGTATCCTAATGTCATGGTTGCGTGCCCTCGCGGGCCGGCAGCATGTGCGCCGACGGATGTGCTAAAGCCATATCTGACGAGCGATGTTTCGGCATTTGCGCCGAACTTCATACTCCCAAAGTCCATCAGGGAAGTTTCAGCATTGAACGGGAGTTCGCCGATCGGTTCGCGGTGGGAGTGTCGTACTTGTATGTGCACGGCGAAAATCTGATTCGCGCGCGCGATGTGAACCTACCTCAGCCGACCGAATACAGCTACCCGATCTACGACGCCACCGGAAACACCTTTACGGACGATTTCTACACGGTGCAGTCATTCGGAACGTGGCAGACGCAACAGAGTTTCAGTTGTCCATTTCCGCCGTGCATCAATGACGTCGCGCGGCCGGTACCGCAGTTGACTGCGATCAATCAGTTTGAGAGTGCGGCCACGAGCATTTACCACGGCATGACGGTCTCGTTGCGGCGGCGCATGACCAGCGGCTTCTACTTCCGTCTGGCATATACCTGGGCGCATGCGATTGACGACGGGCAGGATGCACTGGTGACTGGAAGTCCGGTAACGGTGCAGAACACATTCTCAACACGCAGCGAGCGCGGACCGAGCGTAACCGACCAGCGGAGCCGCCTTTCGGTTTCATGGATTGCGGAACCGAATCCGTTCGGGCGCGGGCAGGAAGTGCTGTCGATGATCTTCAATAACTGGAAGATTGCCGGTGTGATGACCTATGGCAGTGGCCGGCCGACCGATGCACGTGTGACCGGCGACCCCAATCGCGACGACAATTCCAGCAACGACCGATTGTCGGGATTTGGTCGCAACGCGTTTCTTGGGCCCGACTATGCGACCACGGACCTGCGTCTGACGAGAAAAATTCACGTGACCGAACATTTCCGGCTTGAACTTACGGCGGAATCGTTCAATCTTTTCAACCGCGATAATCAACGCTACAGTTTTAGCGATAACGGATTCCTGAATTCCGCGGGACAGTTCGTTCCGCTGGATCGAAATGTGGGAGGCAGACGGTATCCCGCTTATTATCAGCAGCCTACGACATTCCTGAAAGCGACGAGTGCATATGCGCCGCGGTTGTTGCAGCTAGGATTGCGATTTGTTTTCTAGAAGTCGTATGACCGCTCGCCACATTCCACTTGACTAAACAGGCTCATGCTTGCCATAACTAGACGGTCCATTTGTGGACGAGTTGGGGGGTGTAGTCCGTTTGGCCGAAATCAGACTTCAAGAGGGGGAATCCCTCGAGAATGCGCTTCGCCGCTTCAAGCGAAAAGTACAGCAGGAGGACATAATCAAAGAAGTGAAACGTCACTCCTTTTATTTGAAGCCGGGTGAAAAGAAGCGCGTGAAAGAAGCGCTTGCACGAAAGCGCAGCCGTAAGAAAGCGCGTAAAGAGCAAGATTAAGCCAACCGGGCCGTCATGCACTCGTGTGACGGCTCGGTTCCTCTGACAGATTCATCCGCAGTCCAGGAATTTTATTAGCAGTACCCATGCGATGCACTCCGCATGGCGGGCCGAATCCAGGGACAATTTAAGAGGGGGATAAAATCCCCTGCCCACCTGAACCGGATCATTCCCCATTCGGATCTGCGTGAAGCGCAGGGACGGGGAATGGAGCGCCTCTTCGCATGGAATTCCAGGACAAGCTTTTGAAGTGCGTGGATTGTGGGACGGACTTTGTGTTCACGGCGGGTGAACAGCTTTTTTTCTACGACAAGCAGTTCAAGAACGAACCCAAGCGCTGCAAGAATTGCAAGGGGAAACGGGTAGCCGTACTGGGTGTTGGCCAAGGCCAGCATCACGCCAAAACGGAAACTCGAACCAACTGCTCCCAATGCGGCAAAGAGACGACGGTGCCATTTCGCCCAACGCAGGGGCGGCCGGTACTGTGCCGGGAATGTTTTCAGCAGAGACGGCAAGTCGCAAGCGCCTGAGCCATCCGTAAGAATCAAGCAGCACGGCGGAGCGCAGGTCTAACCTGCCTTGCGAGCGGATCCCTGCGCTGGGGCCGCAGCAATCCGCAGGCGCGCCTGCCTGGCATCCTCATGCTGCACGAGAAGGGCTTCCAGTTGCCGCAGCAGATCTTTCGTGCCGAGCGGCTTGATCAGCAGAGAATCGGAGTGGTCACCCTGCCAGTGCTCTCCGGATGGCGGGTAGGCGGTGAGCAGCGCGGTGGCGGGATCATAGTTCTGACCGCGCGCGGCGCGGAGTACTCTCAGTCCTGCGTCTTCAGTCTCCATGCGGAGATCGCTAATCACCATCTGATAGGTAGAGGATCCAAGGCGAGCGAGCGCTTCTGCCGTGCTGGTGGCCGTTTCCACTTCGAATCCATGGAATTCCAATACCGTTTTCAGTGTCAGAAGAACGGCAAGATCATCGTCTACCAGAAGCAGACGCCGTTTCATACACACCTCAGGAGAGCTGGAAGATACAGATCGACGGGATTTCAGTGCGAGCCGGCGGCGACTCTGTCCGCATCGACTACTCGGTTAGTATAGGAGCGTGGCGACTTTCTACATAGAGAATTTTGGCTGCCGCGCCACCCAGGCGGACGGAGCGGCGCTCGAGAGCCAGTTTGTGGAACGCGGACTGGAGCGGGCGCGTGCCGCACGGGATGCCGAAATTGTTGTCTTGAACACTTGTACGGTGACGGAGAACGCGGACAAGGATGCGCGGGCGTCGATCCGGAGGGTACGGCGCGAAAATCCCGATTGCCGCATTCTCGTGACGGGATGTTATGCCCAACGTGCGCCCGAGGAAATTGCCCGCCTGCCTGGTGTTACATGGGTCGTAGGGAATTCGCATAAACATCGGGCGGCCGAAATTGCGACCTCTAAGCAATCATCCCAGCCGGGATTTGTTCCACTCGCACAACTCTCCCTGAACGTTCTTGCGGAGAATCGCGGGAACAATATCTTCGTCGGCGATATTTTTGCGCATGCCGAACTGCTGGCGGCGCCTGTATTCGAAGCGGCTAACCAACGCACGCGCCCCAACCTCAAGGTACAGGACGGATGCGACAACCGCTGTTCGTTCTGCGTGATTCCCTCTGTGCGCGGTCAGAGCCGGTCATTGCCGCTGGAGCGCGTTTTGACAGAAGTGCGTTGCCTGGTGAATGCGGGTTATCGTGAGGTGGTGATTTCGGGGATCAATCTGGGGCGGTGGGGAAGGGATCTGGAAACCAGCTCTCAGCTTTCGGCTCTCAGTTCTCAGGGTGTGCGTCCGCGATTTGAACTGCTTGTTCGAGCGATCCTCGAACATACCTCGCTTGAAAAACTGCGCATCAGTTCGGTTGAGCCGATGGATTGGAGCGGCGAACTGATCGAGTTGATGGCGACGTCGACGCGAATCGCCAAGCACACACATGTGCCGCTGCAGTCGGGGAGCGATGCTGTGTTGCGGCGCATGCATCGCAAGTATCGGCCCTGGCACTATCGTGACAAGATCACGAAGATCCGGAATGCCATGCCGAGCGCGGCAATCGGGGCCGACGTGATGGTCGGATTTCCGGGCGAGACTGAGCAGGAGTTCAACGAAACGCGGCGCATGGTGGAAGAACTTCCCTTTACGTATCTCCACGTGTTCACGTATTCGGCGCGGCCGGGTACTCCGGCGGCGACACATGCTAGGCAGCTTTCCGCGGTGGTCGCAAATGAGAGAAACCGGATCCTGCGCGACCTTGCCGCCGCGAAGAAAGCTGAGTTCATGCGAGCGCAGGGGGGATACGTCGTCGAGGCGATCACATTGCGTGCCGGCAATAGCGATTTCACCGAAGCTTTGACTGACAATTATTTAAAACTGAAAGTTGCCGGACAGCTGGAATCGAATCGCTGGCTCAAAGTGAGAGTCGACGGGTCCGTGGGTGACATGCTGGAAGGAAGAGCACTTCAGCGTTCTGCGGTGTCGCAGTCGGGGTATACTGCCGCGATTGGGTGTCCCCCTTACGCCCGCCCGCAAGTTTGACAGGGAGGCTCCGTGGCAAGAACGTTGACAGCATTCGTGGGATCACTCATTCCGGCGTTGTTCGCAACGCTATTGATTGCACAACAAAAGCCTTCCGCAACGAGAGCCGATTCGGTCCCAACCTTTCGCTCGCAGACCCGCCTTGTGCTCGTTGACGTGATCGTCGAGGACGGCAAGGGGCAATTTATTCCTGGCCTCAAGGCAGAAGATTTCACAGTAAAAGAAGACGGTAAGCCACAACACATTTCCGGATTCAACCTGCATCGATACGAAGCGCCGCGCGCAACGCCTGCGCTGCAACTGCCTCCGAATCAGTACACGAATTTCACGCAGCAGGAATCAGGAGGGGCAGTCACAATCGTCTTGCTGGATGTGTTGAACACTCCGCAACTGGAGCAGATTTATGCGCGCAAGGCGATGATCAACTTCCTGAAACGCCTGCCGCCGGGACAACGTGTTGGCTTGTTTGTGTTGAACGATCATCCGAGGTTAGTGCAGGCGTTCACCAGTTCCTCGGACGCGTTAATTGCCGCTGGCAAATCGTTGGGTCCGGATGTCCAGCTACGGGGGCCGGCGGCCACTCAGGCATTGTCCGATCCAATTACGCAGGCTCTGAGCGAAACTTTTGGAGCATCTCGAGACAGTCTGACGTCGCCGAGTGACAGCCTTGGGCCGCGCGATGTAGGCGCGGCATCGTTTTCGGCAATTACTGCGGACAATCGTTTCCGTCTCACGCTGGCCACGTTGAACGCACTGGCGCGAGCGGTTGCCGGCTACTCGGGCCGAAAGAACCTGATCTGGCTGTCTGGAAATTTCCCTTTACGACTGGATCGGGAGTTTGTCACCAACAATCGCGCGGGTTATGGGGGGCACTTTTTGCCCGAAGTTCGCGAAACGGCGGCTCTGCTGGCGGCTTCGCAAGTTGCCGTCTACCCGGTGGATGTGAAGGGGCTCGGGGTTGCCACCGATACTTTTGCAATGGAAGATATAGCTCGGGAGACAGGCGGTCGCTCTTTTACAGGCACCAACGCCGTTGACGAAGCATTGCTGCGAGGCCTGAAGGAAGGCTCCGACTACTACACGCTCGCGTATTCTCCTGAGAATCATGACTGGAAAGGGCAGTACCGCAAGCTGGACGTCAAGGTTGCTCTGAAGGGAGCGAATCTCACATTCCGCCGCGGCTACTATGCTCTCGAAGAAAAACCGTTCACGGGGGACGAGGCAGCAAAGGCGCTGGCTACGGCGATGCAGCCTCTGGTGCCGGTCTCAACGATGCTGTTGATCAAAGCGCAAGTGCTGCCGCCCGATAGCGAACACAAGGCAGTGAGAATTGACTACGCGGTCGACTCCCACGACATCAGCTTTGCTGACACGACTGACCAGAAGAAGCACGCGGCAGTGGATTTCATGTCCGTGGCACGTGACCATGACTTTAAAGTTTCCGGTTATTCCACGGATACGGTAGAAGCTGATTTTCAGCCCACGGTCTACCAGCAGATCATGCAGACCGGGTTTCCCGCCCATCAGGAGTTGGAATTGAAGCCAGGAACCTACACGCTGCGGCTCGGCGTGATTGACCGGGGCAGTCAAAAGATCGGTACCGTGGACTTGCCGATTACGATCGCTGCCACGGCAACGGCTACGAAGTAGCGTAGCTCCACTTTTGCGTGCGAATGAACGGAAGTAATCGTCACGAATACTGAGAAGTCCAACAACATCATTGACCTGCAACCTTTTGCGGGCTAGGATGATTCAAATCATCAACCGTGCGAGGAGTGGTCCTCACCATGTCATTTTCGGCGCTGCGAGTTGGGTTGAGTGTCGTGCTGGCGATGTTACTGCCTGGGCAGTTATTGGCCGCAGACTCGGCATCGGCGATGCTGTATACGAATGGTGCGGCGTGGATCAACGGAGCCACGGTTCCCAAGTCGGCAGCGGTGTTTTCTGGCGACATCGTGCAGACGCGGCCGGATTCAAGCGCCCATCTGAATGCAAGCGGATCAAGCGTCATGGTGCTCGCCGACTCTCTAGTAAAGTTTGAGGGATCGGCAGTTGAAATCGAGCATGGCGCAGTGCGGGTCAGCACCGGGCAAGGTTTAGCGACGCATGCCGGCGAAGTCACTGTG
>QIAJ01000178.1 GCA_003225495.1 Acidobacteriota bacterium | reverse complement strand
AGAGGAGATGATCGTATGGTCAAGAGGACACGCCCCCGCAAACGTTCCGGCAAGCAGCCTGGGGCAGCCTTGGAGTTTTTTGACCGTGCCCTGATGCTGCTCGAAAAACTACGGCGCACGCAAGCGGGCGTCATTGAGCAGGCCGCTGATTTATGCGCCGACCGGATTGCCCGACGCGGCTTGATATTTCTATTTGGAAATGGCCATTCGCGAATGCTCTGCGAAGAGATGACGCCCCGACAAGGATGCTTTCCCGGTTTTGTCGCGTTGGTTGAGCTGGCACTTTCGAACCATGCTGCCATTGTGGGTGCGAACGGATTGCGGGCGCCGCTCTATCTGGAGAATTACGAAGGCTATGCCGAGCAGATCCTTCGCGGCTTTCGTTTTGGAAAAAACGATGGCTTCATCGTGATTTCGACCAGCGGCATCCGTCCCGTCGTCGTCGAAATGGCGATGGGCGCCCGCAAGCGCGGCTTGCCGGTGATTGCAATCGTCTCGAAATCACATTGCGAGCAGGCGGAGGCAGCGCACTCTTCCGGCAAGAAACTTATTGATTGCGCCGATATCGTAATCGATAACCAGTGTCCCCCGGGAGATTGTCTGCTGCCATTGAAAGGCCTGGAATGGCCGACAGGCCCAGCCTCCACCATTACCGGAGCGATGATCATCAACATGATTCGATGTGCTACCGCGGAAGGCTTACTGCGGAGAGGCGCGATTCCAACCCTATTGCCCAGTCATCAATTTGTGCGTAGCGCCAACGCTGGGGCGCAACTGGAGTCGTTCTATGAGGCGTACAGACAGAGCCTTGCCCATCTTTTTAAATAGACTTACCGAGTGCTACTGGCCGCATACTGGCTCTCGACAGCACGCCTGACGAACCCTTTCCATGCCATCGTAGAGCGATGCCATTTCCCGGCATGTGTTCCATCCCAAACGGACCGCACATTTTCAGGCCCGAATCTTTCGGTCGGTCCCGCCAGTTGCACATAGCCAGGTTCGCCATCATCGCCCAGGCAGTACCGAACTCCATAGATCATCCTCAGGTCGCCTCGGTCGTAAGGCGTCGGATGCTCAATCCCTCTTTTGAAGTACTGGACGTCGTACTCCCAATTGCAATGTCCCATCCGCGGCGGCAGATCCCAATCCACGAACGGGCCAGTCCAAGGATCAAGTTTAGTGATTGACTCCCGATCAGTGATCTCGACTGGATGCCGAAGTTCGCCACCGCTGACAACGATCATATCCGCCGATGCTTCTTGGTCTCTCGTCACCACCGCATTCCCCAACAAGGCATCCCACGCCGCAGTGGAGGGATGCCATTTACCATCGGCATCACCTCGCATGATGGTGCCAGCATTATCGCGATACAGTGCCTCGCTCGGGCCCGGAAGATAAACGTAACCCGTGGAACCGGTTGAACAATAGCGCGTCGCATAAATCATCTTCAGATCGCCGTGACCCAAGTCAGGGTGATCCGAAGAAGACTTCCGCTCGGGCCAAGACATATAGAACAAGACCTCGAAGGAGCGGCGGAAGCACGGCGCATCGACGAGCGCCTTTTTTTGCCAGTCTGCGAACTGTCCCTGCCACGGATCGAATTCTTTCAGTGTCGCAGGATCGGTGATGTCGATCTGATGAATGAGTCCGCCACCGGTGATTACGATCAGGTCAGGAGAACCCTTGCTGTAGGCGAGCTGCACGCCTATAAAGAGGAGTAGCAGACCAGAAGAGATGCGAGATTTCATAGCGCACTCCAGTCCCAGAAAGAAAGACGTACTGTGTCCTCGACTGTTAACAGCAATATGACAAATATTTAGGCTCCCATCAAGCAGTCGCTTCAGTGAATGTAGGCTCCGCCCGGAAGAAGGTACTCAATCGGCCATATTTCCGTTTTGCGATCCACGATTTCCGACCACTCGATGACTTGAGCATCCGGCCGGGGACTGAGTTCGACGTTCGGAAGCGACTCGGAAATGGCGCTGGCCAATGTGTATGCGCCATTGGTTCCGGTCACAATAAATTCCGCACGCGGATTAACATGCCCCTGAAAGAACCGCATGGCAATCGCTGCATCGTCGATCATTTGCAGAAAGTACGGCCGGCCAGTCAGCAGCGAGTTGTAGACGTAGTCGCTCAGAACTCCCGAAAGCGGATTCACATAAGCATGCTCAGTATCCAGCTGCGCTAAGGCGGGATCGTCCGGGGACAACGCTTTATAAGGCATGCGCGTCTCCCCCAACCCGCGAGGATCGAAGGAAATGATGTCGTAACCGTCCCCAAGATACTTTGATAGCGCCGGCCAATCCTGCGCCGTAGCTTTCCCATTTTCGCCAATCCACAGCATCACCCTGCGACCCCCGCTATGAGCTTTGTGAATATACAGAAGCGGCAATTCCAGATACTCACTGTGATGGAGCGAATATTTTTCGATTGTCGCGCCGTCGAAATCTGACCTGCCGAGAGCTTCCCAACGGATCTCTTTTCTTCCCGGAGCTGTTCGCCCAAACTCCGCGACATTCCACGCGCTTATTCGTGGATTGAGTTCGGACTGATAGAGCTCCTTCAGGGTCTTGGCCGGCTGGTTCCTGTGTTCCAGATAATAGTTCCGGATCACATCCATGAGCGAGCGGGCATTTTCAAAGTCGAGCATCACCTGGCCGGTGCGTGTGCACTGCAGCGTTTTGTCATCCAGTTCTTTGACCAGCGGCAGCCCGTGCCGCTCCGGCATTCGGTTGAAGCGATCCAGGAAATCCAGCGCCGCTTCCTGATTTTCGGGAGAGTATTGATGGTCATGATACCCCTCTGTCCATCCAATGCGATCCTCATGGTGGAATCGGCGGTACAGTTCCGATACCTCGCGCATAGTTTTACGGGTGCCCTCAATCGGGAAAAAATCGAGCACCGCGGCGGCCACGAACACGGGACGCGGATACATCATCAGCAGCAACCCAGCGTGGTCCAGATGATTCGAGATCATCCCGTAGAGATCCTGCTCTGGGTCACTGTCAGGATCCTTGAAAATGCGATTGTAGATCCGCATCGGCAAGGCCGTGATGTAACAGGAAGGCACAGCAACTTTAATGCGGCGATCGAGAGCCGCGATGTGGGCGGCCTGGAATCCGCCGCCGCTTGTCCCAGTGATATTGATGCGTTGCGCATCCACCTCGGGGCGCGTCAGCAGGTAGTCGAGCGCGCGCATTCCATCCCAAATTTCCCAGCGCGCAAGATTTGTGTTGGCAAGGAACGCGAGATTCCCTAGCACGGCATGCTCGGCGCAGATCAGGTTGTAGCGGCTCTTCGCAGCTTTCACATCCCAGAACTGGCTGCGTTCTCCCTGTCCCACCGCGTCCCAGCAGATCACAACGTAGCCACGTTGTACCAACCTCTGGCAAAGCGCCTGGTAGCGGACCTTTCCATTCGCCGCATGTCCGACCGGTACGAGAACAGCAGGATGCTGCTTGATCCCGTCCTCCGGGACGTAGACGAGCGCAGAAACATAAACTCCAGGAAGACTTTCAAAGATCAGTTTCTCGATATGAAAACCGTTCATTTGAATTTTTCCGGTGATCTGCGGATGCAGTGGCGTCCTCTCGCCGGGAAGTCCGCCCAGCATCGCGAGCAAGTTCTTTTCCAACTCGCGCTGAACGCGCAGCAGGTCCAGTTCAGTCCGAATCTCACTCCAACTCTTGACGCGCTGGTCGTCTTCCTTCCATGCCATCTCTGTTTGATATTTCAGGTATGGCGAAATGACTGGCGCTTCCTTGGCGGCGGGCGCAAGCACGCGAAACGCTTCAGCCGAAGGTTCATTCGATCCGAAGACGTTTGCCGCCCACAGAGCACAGAATCCGAGAGTCAGGATGGCTTTCATTTTTTTAGTGAGTCGTTAGCCCAGCAAATATTGAGGATACTTCACAGCGATACTCCCCGCTTCCAGGGAATGAAATCATCCTGTCCCAGTGATTCGGCCTTGGTTCGAATTTCGCCACTGGCGATCTGGATGATCGATTCGAGTATGGACTCTCCCATCTCTTTAATGCTCTTCTCACCGGCGATGATCGGACCGGCGTCAATGTCAATGATGTCCTGCATCCGTCGTGCTAGATCGGAATTGGTGGAGATCTTAACGACCGGAGCTACCGGGTTTCCAGTCGGCGTGCCCAAGCCAGTCGTGAATAGAACAACATTGGCCCCAGCAGCCACCTGAGCCGTCACACATTCGACATCATTGCCTGGAGTGCATTGCAAGTTGAGTCCCGGCTCGGTTGCATATTCCGGATAGTCGAGCACTGCGGTCACTGGAGACGTGCCGCCTTTGCGGGCCGCGCCAGCAGATTTCATCGCGTCGGTCACCAGACCATCCTTGATGTTGCCCGGAGAAGGATTCATGTCGAAGCCCGAGCGGACAGCCTTTGCACGCTCTGCATAATCCCGCATGAGCTGAATAAATCGATCGGCGACTTCCTTTCTTGCACTGCGATCGATCAGTGATTGCTCAACGCCGCACAGTTCGGGGAATTCGGAAAGGATGGTCCTACCCCCAAGGGCCGCAATCAGATCCGAGACATGACCCACCGCAGGATTGGCGGAGATCCCTGAGAATCCGTCCGACCCACCGCACTTCAGACCGACGCATAAATTCGACAGAGGCGCCGGCGCGCGGCTATTCCTGTTCGCCTCTGCCACTCCAAGGAATGTTTCGCGCACGGCTTCCGAAAGCATCTGGAACTCAGAGCCACTTTTCTGTTGCTCGAATACCAGGAGCGGTTTGTTGAATTTGGGATCGCGCCTGGCAACTTGTTCGCGCAGAATGCTGACCTGTGAATTCTGGCAACCGAGGCTCAACACGGTCGCTCCGGCGACATTGGGATGATGAAGGTATCCCGCAAGCAGCCCACAGAGATTGTTCCCGTCTTCCCGGGTCCCCCCGCATCCGCTTTGGTGCATGAGAAATTTGATGCCATCGACATTCTTGAAAAGCGCAGGCTTGGCAGCAGTTCGTGAATCCACTTCCGACTGCTGCCGAGCTGCCGCATCCAGTTTGCCTTCGCGATACAGCCGAACCAGTTCAGCAACCTGGCTCCGATAAACCTTCGGACGTGCAAATCCTAACTCCTCTTCAAACGCTTGTTTGAGAACTTCTATGTTGCGGTTCTCGCAGAAAACCAGCGGCACCACGAGCCAATAATTTCGAGTGCCAACCTGACCGTCAGCTCTCCGATAACCGAGAAATGCGCGATCGCGCCAGCGCGAGACATCAGGCGGAGTCCAAGTGTGTTCAGTCGATTTCTCACGATACGGCATTGCATCATGCCCGATGTTTCGCGTGCTCAGCACGGAACCCTTCTCTATCTGGTGTGTGGCTTTGCCGACAAGCACGCCGTACATGAGCACATCTGCGCCAGGCAAGAGATCCTCAGTCACAAATTTATGTTTGGCTGGCACATCCGACGTAAGAACGATAGAACGCTCGGCGAAATCGATTTTTCGTCCTTTGTGGAGATCGCATAGAGCGATCAGAACATTGTCATCGGGGTGCAGTTTCAAAACCACACGCTGCGTCACGGTTTGTCCTCACGAGCTTTATACTCAATCTTACTGTGTCAAGCGCCCGCTGCGCGTATCGTACACGGAGTGCGATCGGACATGGCGGATGCGACACCGACAGGGAAGGGTGGATAAGTAGAGGGAATGGGTTTGACGATTCGAGCCAAGGAGAATTGTAGGTGGGATCTAGTCAGTCTGGGCGAGGTAATGCTCCGACTGGACCCGGGGGACCGGCGCATTGCTACGACCCGAAGCTTTGAAGTGTGCGAAGGCGGTGGAGAATATAACGTCGCCCGGGGACTGAAACGCTGCTTCGGAATGAACACGGCAATTGTCACAGCGCTGGTCGACGATCCGGTGGGGAGGCTGCTTCAGGATTTGATTTATCAGGGCGGTGTGGACCAATCCCTGATCCGTTGGACTGAGCATGACGGTGTGGGCCGCTTGGCGAGGAATGGCCTCAATTTCACCGAACGCGGGTTCGGGATTCGAGCAGCGCTGGGCTCGTACGACCGTGGCCATACGGCTGTATCGCAACTCAAACCTGGTGATATCGATTGGGATGAGATTTTCGCCAAACAGGGAGCCCGATGGCTGCATACGGGCGGGATCTTCTGTGCTCTATCAGCAACCAGTCCGGCGGTTGCGCTCGAAGCTATGGAGGCCGCCAAACGTCACGGCACAATTGTTTCCTACGACCTGAACTATCGACCTTCTTTGTGGAAGACAGTAGGCGGAAAAAAGA
>QIAJ01000177.1 GCA_003225495.1 Acidobacteriota bacterium | reverse complement strand
ACAACGCAATATTCGCGGTACTAATGTTCTGTCCACGGAAAGTATTGCGCCCCACTCCCGCAAACGGATTATTGAAGAATGTCGCCGACTCGAGTCCGTTCTCGATAAATTTGACCTGACTTGCGGTCACCGGAACTACAGTATTAAGGTTCAGGAGACTGAAATAGTCCACCAGGCCGCAATCTGAGGCTGACGGATCCAGGCAGAATCCGACCGAACTGAATGGAGCGCTCGGATTCGAGAGGATGGGACGGCAAGCGTCGAAGGTCGTGCTCAACGTGCCGCGGTAGTCGCACAGATCCGGCTCGCCTGTGATCAGCGAGCTCCGCAATTGAACAGCTGTGTAGGGTTGGCCGGTGGTGTAACGATAGGTCGAGTTGACCTGCCAACCACCCAATGCCTTACCCAGAAATCCATGCTGGCTCTTATAGAAGGGCAGATCGTAGATCACGGTAAGACCAAATACATTCGGGTAATCGATGCCACCGTTTCCTTTTTCGCCTTTGCCAGTGTTAAAGGGGTTTTGAGATATGGCCAGAGTATTGCCGCCGGCAACAGTTGAGAACACTTCGCTCGTGTTGTCGATGCTATGGCTCCACGTGTATGCAGCGGTTGCGGTGAGGCCGTGAAAATTGGCCATGCGCAATTCCGTTTGCAAACCGTTATAGGAGGAGAAGCCTTTGTTATCGCGCTCCTGAACACGCGTTCGAGCGCAATCCACAAAGCCTCGCGCAAACCCGGGCTGAGTGTCGTCAGCGCATGGAGTTACGCCAGCCGGAATAAAGCTGGAGAAACCATTCTGGAGCAGGCTGTTCAGCGCCGGATTGGCGTCGAAGTTCTGGAAATTGCCCACATCGTGGTTGCCTACGTAGCGAACTTCAGCAACGATGCGCTGACTCGCACCGAAACCGTGCTGGATACCCAGATTCCATTGTTCTGTGTACGGATTGTGGAAGTGCGGTCCCACCAGCACCTGCTTCTTGTTGCCCGGATCGCCTCCTGCTGGATTTAAAGGCGAAAGGAGTGCGATCACATCCGGCCCAAAGCCGCTGGCCGGGATACCAGGTCCGACGAAGCTGTTGGCGTTAACAACCGGGCTGTTCGTTGCCGTGTTCAGGAAGATGTTATAGAACGATGGGTCATAGCCGATGCGGAAGCCGCCACGGATGACCGTTCGATCTTCGCCAAACACACCCCGCAAAATGCGCGGAGTCCAGGCAAAACCGACTACCGGACTGAAGTTATTCAGATCCTGCGGAATGTGTGGGATCGTGGTACGGTCCAGCGGGAGACTCGGATCCCAGAATGGGTTGGGACCGGTCTGTTGAGCCACGGTACGGTCGTGTAATAGGTTGACGGCCTGCTGGAAGAATTCCCAACGCAGACCGATGTTCAAGGTCAAGTTGTCTTTGACTCTCCAGTCGTTCTGCACATAGAACGCTAGATCATTCTCCTTGAACGGAAGATGCGGATCACCTGAAGTCAGGCTGTCGCTCGCCGGACTGCCCGAGAGGAAGTCGTCGAAGGTCGAATAGAGAAAGGCACCATTCGTAACCGGCAAAAATACGTTTGGCGAACGCTGCTTCGAATATTCGCCGCCCAGCTTGATGGTCATTTTGCCAATCTGCCAGGAGGCGTTGTCTTGCACCTGGTAGATGTTAATGATGCGACCTTGCGGCAGGTTGGTGGAGAGTCCGAAATTAGCGGAAGCACCGTCTGCCCAACTGACGTTAGTGGGACAGTTGTTGATAGCTGACCGGAGGCAACCGGAGAACGCGCCACCCTCAAATCCGAATCCAGCACGCGAAAAACTGAAGCGGGCAGTGTTGACGAAGGTTGTTGACCATTGCCGCGCCCAATCCAAACCGATCTGCTGGCTTCGTCCCGGAACATCGACGTAATCTCCCACCGCGATGCCGTTGCCGCCGGCAACGCCAGTCTGAATGTTCTGCTGAAAGATATAGCGACCGAAGAAATTGTCTTTGTTGGTTACCTTTACGTCGACGCGGCCAGTGGCCTCATAGTCGTTAAACAGCGAGGGGATAAATCGTTGAATCGTGCCAAAATCTACAGAGTGACCGTCTATGGTGGTCGTTCCGTCTGTAAGAGTGTCGTAAGGGTTGCAAACAGGAGCGGATGGGTCGTCCACGCACAAGGGGACTTTCGAGAAAGTCGGGTTGCCAGCGGTCACAGCATAGGGACCAATGTTGGCGAGAGCAGCGAGGGCAGGGTTGCCGGGAAAAGCGGCATTCAGTGCCGCTAAACCGTCCGGTGTTGGCAGAATTGTACCCCCAGAGTTGCTTGGAGTTGCGCCGAAACGCTGCCTCTGAAGGTGTCCCGATCCGAAGAACCAAACTTTGTCCTTAATCACAGGGCCGCCAATGGTTCCTCCAAAACGGTTGTCCACTACTCGGGGAACTGAAGGCACTGTGCAACCATCCGCCGGGTCTTCTCCCGGCTGGCAGACTCCAAACAATGCGCTTTTGCTCTCATTTCGCAGCGAATCAGCGAAAGAGCCATTGAAAATCTCGTACGCGCTGCCGTGGAACGCGTTGGTGCCCTGCTTGGTGATGTAGTTCACAACCGCGCCCATGTTGCGTCCGTATTCGGCGCTGTAATTGGTCACAACCTGGAGTTCGGCGATGGCGTCCTGGTTGCCGAAGAAGATGGAAGGACCGCCGACAGAGTTGTCGTTGTTGGCCTGACCGTCGAGCTGGTAGTTATTCGAACGAGCACGCTGGCCATTGACAGAGATTTCTGCACCGTTGTTGTTGCTAAAGCTGGCGTCACCAGCGGTTGCGACGCCAGGAACAAACAGAGCCAGCGAATCCAGGGTATTACCGACCGGAAGATCGCGCGCCTGCTTCGAATCGAAAGTCGCTGTAATCTGCTGAGTTTGCGTCTCAATTAGAGGCGCGGTGCCGCCTTCGACCGTCAAGGTCTCAGAGTTAGAGCCGACTTCCATCTTGACATGTCCCAAGTCGGACCCAGCCCCCACGCTCACGACCACGCCCTTGTTTTCATACTTGCGGAAGTTCGGAGCGTCGATAGTTACGATGTAAGTACCAGGAGGTACAGCGCGCAAAGTAAAGCTGCCAGAACTGCTGGTTTCACCGGAATATACCCGGTTCGTATCGACGTCTTTCGCCGTAACCTTGGCATTTGTAACCACCGCGCCTTGGGCGTCTTCAACTGTGCCCGAAATCGAGCCCGTTACGATGCCTTGCGCCATGCCGAATGCTGCCGCAAATAGAAGCGCTAGCAGAGCCAGCAAGTGCAACTTATTCAATCGAAATTCCGATTGCATGATTTTCTCCTGAACTGAGGTAGCAAGTATTTAAATCGTTTAAACGTTCGAGCGAGCCCTTGGGGATAGGCTGACCCTTTCACGAAATGATTTTTCGGAAATTTAAGGCGAACAACACTAAACAGCAACTCACATTCCAAAATGAACACCTGGTAAACCACTCATTTTGTATAGTTTAAAATAACATAACAGGAAAAATACTATTTCTTGAAGTGTTTCGGTTTTGATTCATATGAAAAATGGTATTTCGCGGGTTTCACTCCGGCTGCGTTGAGGGGATGCATGTAGTGGCGGGCACGTCCTTTTGTTGTTGTGTCTTGCGCTCCTCAATGTTCTGCTTGACCCACTTGCGGATGGGGTGCGTCAGTTCGACGTTGGCACTCACCGCCAGAGCCGTGTTGTCTTTCATTCCCTTCTCTTGGGTGCGCGCGCCAAAGAAACTGGAAAAGCTCAGCGCTTGCACTCCTCTTTCGCGCTCGACCGCTAGATTTATCAAGTCGCCTTCGCGGGCGAATACGGATGGAGCGGCGCTACTCGGCAAAACCACCAGCTTCGGGTTATTGAGAAGATTTCGCAGTTCGTCAACTTGCGCCTTGTCCAGCGTATCGCGATAAATCTCGGGACGCACTGGGCTGCCGAATTCCTGAATACTCTTTTCCAAGCGATAACGTCCGTTTTCGTAAACGATGGCGCAGAGTCGCGTGACTTTGAAATCTGCAGTCGAATTCATCGAGGTCGTCGAATTCACAGACGCTGCGGTGCCGAGACGCAGTGGCTCGTAGTGATCGACTATGATGCGCATTACATAGGGATTTGCCGCGTTCGCTTTCGACTCGGTACCCGCCTGTGCGGTCTGCGGCGGCATACAGCGATTGGTGGCAACACCGACAATAGGATTTTGCTGTTGTTTGTTGCGGTCCAACCATCGTACAAGCTGGTCCATGGTCTGCTTGTAGGGCTTCCGGCTTTTGCCATTCGGGAAGTTAAGACTCTGCCAGCCATAGGGTCGCGATATCGCGACCATGACCTGGTCCATATCTTCGCTAGCAAGGCTCGTCTCGATCTGAGCCTGCTTAAGATTGGTCAGCTGATCAGAGTTCAGCAAGCCTTCAAGTTCATCGACTGCGGGAGATCCCAAAGTGCCTTCGAACACACGCGGGCGTCCTGTAATTAGGCGTTCAAGATGATAATGGCCGTCTTGTTGCACTAGCATGCAAACATTCTCTTCGCGCGTCTGCCGCTCCATGCGCATTAGGAAGAGATTATCGGAACTTGTGGCTCCTGACCAACAAAGCGACGACGCAAAGAGAAAGAATATGACAGATAGTTTTATCTTGGCACGCATGCACGGCTCCTCAGGCTCGCAATATTTAATCAGAATTGGATTGTTGTGTATAGACTTCAAACTAGGTGCTCGCTCGAATTTCTGATGCCTTATGGATAGTAACTAACATTTAAGCACTGAGAATCATGGAGAAGCACTTGTTCGAGCGTGGCCTAGCTCTCTTCAACTCCGGACACTTCTTCGACGCTCATGAGGTGCTTGAAGACGTCTGGCGCGAGGCTCCCCGCCACGGCCACAGCAGGCGCCATCTTCAGGGGTTGGTGCAACTAGCGGTGGCGTTTCATCACCAGTCCACGGGGAATTGGGTCGGCGCCTGTTCTGTGTTGAAGCGGGCTTTGCGAAACATGGAGGGGGCAGAAGATTCCTTCCCAGAAATCGATTGGGAGGGTTTACGCGGCAGTCTGGAACCGTGGCCAAAATACTTGGCGGAGGCCTGCGAGAATGATCCGGGGTCGCAACCCCCTCCTCCTCTGCCAAAAATATTCCTGGGCGATGGGCAGACTAAAAAGGTGACATAGCTCCGCCTGCTAAATCAACCCGGATGAAATCGAGTTTTTCAGAGACCTCGTTGGCCGGATCGGTCCCGCTGCTGGATTTGCGCCGACAGTACGAGAGCATCCGAGACGAGGTTCTGGCGGCCATCTCCCGGGTTTGCGATTCGCAGGTCTTCATTCTTGGTCCAGAGGTTGAGGCGCTGGAGCGCGAGATCGCGAGCCTGACGGGAGCCGCGGGGGGGGTCGGCTGTTCATCTGGAACGGAGGCGCTTTGGCTGGCGCTGGTTGCTGCCGGCGTCAAAGCTGGAGATACGGTCATCACTACTCCGTTCAGCTTCTTTGCCTCGGCCAGTTCGATTGTGCGGGCGGGTGCTACGCCGCTTTTTGTGGACGTCGATGCGGGAACTCTGAATCTTGATCCGGATCGGGTCGCGCAGCAGTTGGGCGGCTTTCGCGGCAAAGGAATTCGCGCCATAATGCCCGTCCATCTCTACGGGCAGTGCACCGACATGGAGGCATTCGCTCGACTCGGCGAGGAATTTGACGTGGCGATCGTGGAAGATGCGGCGCAGGCAATTGGAGCAGAGTGGGGTGGGCGTCGGGCGGGATCGCTGGGCGTAACTGCGGCTTTCAGTTTTTATCCCACCAAGAATCTCAGTGCCTATGGGGACGCGGGCATGGTCACTACTACGCGTCCTGAAATGGCGGAGCATATGCGGCGGCTGCGAAATCACGGCAGTCCGCGGCGCTACTACCACGAAGAATTTGGATGGAACGGGCGGCTGGATGCAATCCAGGCAGCGGTGTTGCGAGTGAAACTACCTCACCTTGCGGAGTGGAACGACAAGCGACGCGCGCACGCGGCTACCTATGACCGGCTCTTAGCGGAGTCCGGGTTAGCTTCTGACGGACGACGTGCCGTGAGCTTGCTGGCGCGAAGTCCGCACGCGAAGCACATTTTTCATCAATACGTCATTCGCGCGCAGCGGCGCGATCAGCTTCGGCAATTCTTGGCGGAGCGAAAAATCGGAAGCGAGATTTACTATCGGTTGCCGTTGCACTTGCAACCGGTTTTTTCCTATCTGGGCCTGAAGCAAGGAAACTTGCCGGTCGCTGAACGGGCGGCACAGGAAGTTCTGGCGTTGCCGATGTTCCCGGAGCTTACGGAAGGTGAAATTCGGCTGGTGGTGGCGACGATTGCGGAGTTCTACTCGTAGGTTAGGCATCGATCGTCGGTCGTCGTTAGTCCTTGGTCGTTTGCGCATCACATGGGGCGTCAACGGCTTTACATACGACTAACGACCAACCCGCTACCGACGTTTCTTTGAAATTTCTTCGCCCGGCGCCAGTACTCTCCGCACAATCGGTGTGTTGAGCTTGTATTTGCGCTCAGTCACTTTGCCGTCTTCGTCTTTCACTCGAATCGCGAAGGTGGGCAATGTTCCCTCTTTCTCGAAACTCTCCTGGGACACCGTCACGGGCAAACTCCCGTTTAACCGCTCGCGATAGGCAGTCTCATATCGATGACGCTTCACGTTCCATGTGAATACGCGAACCTGATTGAAGTCGAAGGGCAAGCCGTCTTTGGGCTCGGTGAGAATGGTCAGGTATTGCGGCACTTTCTTATCGCCGTCGCGCACTTCATCGAGAACGAAAAATGCGACGATCCGCTGTCCCTCGGCATACTGCGCGACGTCGAGGGGCACGTCGAGATCAACCATTCTCGCCAGCACCCATCCCACACGATCGTGCGTGTCGCGGACCAACCACCAGTCTTCGAGCAATGGTTGAGGGCTGGGCGTCTTCGAGCTTTTCTTCTCGTCTGCCTTCGCAGCTGTGCGCGCGGGAGGCGCTGCGGTCCCGGGCTTTTCGGCGGTGCTCCGCCTTAGAAGTTGGACCTTTTCTCCGGTCGCAATCTGGAATAAATGTTCAGCATCGCGGCCCGGCTCAACGTGGAGATTGGTGTCATTGCGGGTCGTGCCCTGTCCCTGGATGGGATCCCTCTGACTGTCTTGTGTAAGCTTCTGAATCTGAGTGTAGACCTGCTGGTTGACCAGGTAACGCTGCTCCATCCAGCCTTCGACTCCGCCGGCACTTCGGACTTTCACGAAGCGGCGATCGCGGTCGAGCACATCGACGCGCTCGCCATTTTTCACTAATCCAACTTTGGTGTAGACCGCCGCGACGCGATCACGCAGGTTGACCTGCGGGGCGGACACGTAAGCAACTTCCAGCACGCGTCCGCGTCCGCGATTGCACGCGGCTAGAATGAGGGCGCAACCAAGCGCGATCGCGAGGGCAATTCGGGATGGACGAAGTGATGTCACGGAGTCAATCCCTGAATATAGCGCGAGATGCGCGTCCAAGGATTGACCCCGAAGGGACACTCACGGAATTACCGGACAGAACTAGTTCGTTTGCAGCACCCAAGTGTCGTTCAGCAGACTGGCACCGCTCTGGCCGCCATAGATGACGGTCTTTTGATGCAGTTCATCGAAGGCCATCCCGAAGGATTCACGTTCGGCGGGCACGGACGCAGGGGTGAGCTGTTGCCAGTCGGTGCCGTCCCAAAGCCAGGTATCGTTCACGTCTGTGCCTGAGAATCCGCCGAAAACAACGACGCCCTGAAACCGCGGATCATAAGTCGCTCCCGAAAAAAAGCGATATGGCAACTGGTTGTTAGGGAACTGTTGGGTCCAGGTATGGCCGTCGTACGTCCAGGTGTTGATGGGATTGACGTCGGCCAACCCGCCGAACATGACCGTCTGCTTGCGCACCGGGTCGGTGGCGAAGACTGCCGAGCCGCGTGCAATCGCGGACGCGGACGCGTGCTGGAAGTTGCTTACGTGTCCGCCCCGCAGGTCAACCTGCGTGATCGCGTCGCGGCGGTCTACACCAAAGTTGGATTAGTGAAAAATGGCGAGCGCGTCGATGTGCTCGACCGCGATCGCCGCTTCGTGAAAGTCCGAAGTGCCGGCGGAGTCGAAGGCTGGATGGAGCAGCGTTACCTGGTCAACCAGCAGGTCTACACTCAGATTCAGAAGCTTACACAAGACAGTCAGAGGGATCCCATCCAGGGACAGGGCACGACCCGCAATGACACCAATCTCCACGTTGAGCCGGGCCGCGATGCTGAACATTTATTCCAGATTGCGACCGGAGAAAAGGTCCAACTTCTAAGGCGGAGCACCGCCGAAAAGCCCGGGACCGCAGCGCCTCCCGCGCGCACAGCTGCGAAGGCAGACGAGAAGAAAAGCTCGAAGACGCCCAGCCCTCAACCATTGCTCGAAGACTGGTGGTTGGTCCGCGACACGCACGATCGTGTGGGATGGGTGCTGGCGAGAATGGTTGATCTCGACGTGCCCCTCGACGTCGCGCAGTATGCCGAGGGACAGCGGATCGTCGCATTTTTCGTTCTCGATGAAGTGCGCGACGGCGATAAGAAAGTGCCGCAATACCTGACCATTCTCACCGAGCCCAAAGACGGCTTGCCCTTCGACTTCAATCAGGTTCGCGTATTCACATGGAACGTGAAGCGTCATCGATATGAGACTGCCTATCGCGAGCGGTTAAACGGGAGTTTGCCCGTGACGGTGTCCCAGGAGAGTTTCGAGAAAGAGGGAACATTGCCCACCTTCGCGATTCGAGTGAAAGACGAAGACGGCAAAGTGACTGAGCGCAAATACAAGCTCAACACACCGATTGTGCGGAGAGTACTGGCGCCGGGCGAAGAAAGACCAGCTTCTGGAGCGTGACATCGAATGCCATGCTGGCCGCTGCCCGCGGCGACGGCCCCGTCCCTCGTTGCCGCTTCCAGTCCGTTCCGTTAAAGGTCCAGGTGTCGCCGTAATAGTTCAACCGACCATAGCCCCCGAACATGACGATCTTCTGGCTGACTGGGTCGTAAGCCATCGCCGGCGCTCCGCGTCGCGGCGGGGTGTGCGATGGACTGAGCTGCGCCCATGTGGAAGATGGGATTTGGCCGAGAGCCGCAGCCGTGAAGCTACCGATCATGGTTAGTGCACACAGAAATCGCAAGACACGCAGGGAAGGGTTCTGCATTGGGGGTCTCCTGGGAAAGTACAAACAAGCGCAGGAGTTTAGCACATGCAATTGCCGAGCACTTCGTAGAAGCCGCCACCCGTACGCGATTCTGGCGAGCGACTCGTGTGCACCGCCTCAGGGTGTAACAATCAACGTCGCAGTTGGCTGAATGTTTGTTCCGGGATAGGTGACGCGAATGGTGTACGTTCCCGGCGTCGTGCCGGAGTCAACCGTGCATATCTCTGGCGGATTTGTTCCGTCGTCCGTGCAGTTGATGGCTCCCGCTGTCGGCGTGGGAGTGACAGTCCAGGTTGAACTGGTCGTAACGTCCACGTCAACTCCATTTGCTGTTGCAATTGCATTGAATTGCGCCTGGCCGCCGGATGTCGAAACTGAGGCTGAAGTCGGTTCCACTCTTAGATTGCTTATGTTGGCGAGAAAGACGGTTGCCGTCGCTGTTCCTTGGAGCGCTTGTGCGCTGGTCGTAATAACCGATGTACCGGGACCCACCCCGGTCAGTATGCCTGTATTCGTGTCAATTGTGGCTACGGTAGGAGTAGCGCTTGACCATGACACCCCGCTTTTCACCTGCTTCCGTGAACCATCGTCGTAGGTTCCAAATGCTTGCAAGGTGATAGTCTTGCCAACTTCTACCTGAGGCGCGGTAGGAGAGACGGCAATGCCAGTCAGAGTGGGGTCTACAAAGAACCCATCGCAACTTGCGCCAAAAGCCAGACCAATCAAAACGGCAAAAGCAAGCGTAATCGGCAGTTTGCGCCTAGTAAACATAAGAGATCGCCTCGGATAGCGTGATTTTAGCAGAATGCGCGGCTCTGCCCGCCCATTGGTAGTGCATTTGTGGCATCTCCCCACCGGCGGACACGTCGCACTTACAAGGAACGCGACGGCCGGAGGAACTTGCAGAGGCTTTCCTGGGCTTGTGGTTTCGGATAGAGGGAACGCACTCTTAGGTTGCGCGCTTTTTGCCGGCGTTCGCGATGCGCTCGTCGATCGGCTTGCGACCGGCGAAACCGGTAGTGGTGTCGTGCCAGAAAGCGATTTTGGTCTCGCCCAGCTTCCAGCACAGTAGGACGATTTCACCTTCCACTTTGCAGGGAAAATCGAGCAGACCGACGTCGAGATCTTTTACCTGTACCCCGGTCGCGTCGATTTCGGCGACCGCATCTTTGGCGCGCTGGATTGCTTTTTCACGCGCTGCCTTCCGCTGCGCCAGGTGAATCACATTCACGAGCATGCCGCCATTCATGAAAATACGATGCGTGGTCTCCTGCACTTCGGCGTCAACTTCTTCGATTAATTTCTTGGATTGGATCGCCTGCTTCAGCAGCGATTCGAGCACCGGCAGCAGCATTTGGGCTTGATCGAGAGTAAATGTGCGGTTGGACATTGTCTCTATTGTAGCGGATGGGGCGAGGCTAACAAGGTCACGGCTGACGGGTCACAGGTCACATCAGATCCGCCACATCGCGACGACTTTCTTGTCACCTGCCACTTCACCTGATTTCCAGCATTCGATCGAGCGCCACCCTGGCCCAGTGCTTCACGATGTCCTTGACCTTGATCTGGTTGACCACGTTTCCTTCGACCAGATTCTCCAGAGCCCAGCACAGGCGTTGGGGGGAGATGCGATACATAGTCGTACAGAGGCATCCGGAGTCGTCGAGAGTGATGACTTTCTTTCCCTGATCGGCGAATTCCTTGCCCATGCGGTTCACTAGGTGGATCTCTGTGCCAACTGCGAAGGTCGTTCCTGACGGCGCTTCGCGGATCATCTTCAGAAGGCCTTCGGTCGATCCAATGCCATCCGCTTTCTGGCAAACTTCCCAGCGACATTCGGGATGCACAATCACGCGAATGCCGGGATACTTTGCACGGACGTTGTCAACGTGCTCGGGCAGAAAGCGCTGGTGGACGGCGCAGTGGCCCTTCCAGAGAATTACTTTGGCGGCGCGCAGGCGGTCGGGAGTTACACCTCCGCCCAGTTAATACGAGTCCCACACGATCATTTCGTTTAGCGGGATACCCATCGCATATCCGGTATTGCGGCCGAGGTGCTGGTCGGGGAGAAAAAGTAGTTTCTTGTTCCTGGCGAAGCCCCACTTGATGGCGGCAGGGGCATTCGATGAAGTGCAGACCACTCCGCCGCGCTCACCGACAAATGCTTTGATTGCGGCAGTCGAGTTGACGTAGGTGACCGGAGTAATTCCATCACCCAGGTCATCCGTCATGCCGGCGCGAACCAGTTGCTCCCAGCAGTCTTCAACCTGTGTGATCTCAGCCATATCAGCCATGGAGCATCCGGCGTTGAGGTCGGGCAAGATGGTGATCTGGCCGGGACGGCTCAATACGTCGGCGCTCTCGGCCATAAAATGAACGCCGCAGAAAATAATGTAGCGGCCCTGCGCTCGGGCAGCTTCCTGAGAAAGTTTGTAGGAGTCGCCGCGGAAATCGGCGAAGCGGATGACTTCATCACGCTGGTAGTGGTAGCCAAGCACGACTACCTCGCTGCCGAGAGCTTGCCTAGCCTCTCGAATACGATCGTCCATCGTGTAATCCGGAAGGACGAGATAGTTCTCCAAACTGCAAACTGCCGATGCGGTTGCCAAGTTGTACTCGCTTTCAGCTCCAATACTTGCCGACGCCAACTGGCGTCGCGCCTCTACCTTGGAACGGGGTTGTTGAAAGCCTCCAGCGGCTCAGCTGATTCGCTGCGATTATCTTGAAGCCAAATCGCCCAACCAGCGGGGATGTTGTAGCCGCACTATTGCTCTTACATTTTATTCGATGCCGCAACATACTCGGACGCACTACAAATTCCAGTGCGCCCCGGTTCCGTGTTGCCTTGACGCTACAACTCTATTTTGCCCTCGAACACAAGCGAAGGCAAGAAAAGAGCAGACCAGAAGTTAAAGTGAGATTTGAGAGCCGAAACCGGTAAGTCCGCGCAGAACAGCAGATGATCGCGGGCTAACCCCTGCAATTTGGCTGCTAATCTCTGACCTCAAGCCCATGTTATTTTCGAAAGATGGCGGATAGGGGCTCTAGTCAACAAATTCCCACTCCCCGGAATGTTTATGCCTTTGGCCTTACTTCGCTGCTGAACGATACCGCCAGCGAAATGGCGTATTGGGTTTTGCCGGCTTTTATCGCGTCGATTGGAGGAGGGCCTGCGCAACTCGGCATCATCGAAGGTGTGGCCGAGAGTGTCGCGTCGATCGCGAAACTTTTTTCGGGATATTTGGCCGACCGCGTTTCGCGTCGCAAGCCCTTGGTGCTGGGCGGATACGTTGTTGCCAACGCCGTTAAACCGCTGTTGGCTCTGGTTTCATCGTGGTGGCAGATTCTCGGAATTCGTTTTGCCGACCGTTTCGCAAAGGGTATCCGAGGCACCGCCCGCGACGTGATGGTCGCGGAGTCGGTCGATTCATCGCGCATTGGTTCGGCATACGGATTGATCCAGTCCATGGACTCGGCCGGCGCCATCATCGGGCCTGTTGCCGCGTTGCTCCTGATCGGGCGTTTCGGAATGCGGGGCGTGTTCTGGGCCGCCGCTGTGCCCGGAGGACTCGCGATCCTAGTGGCATGGCTGGGTATCCGCGAAACTCATCGCGCGGATAAGAAATCAGGAGCCATACTTCAGGCG
>QIAJ01000176.1 GCA_003225495.1 Acidobacteriota bacterium | reverse complement strand
TCTCCGCCACCACCAAGATAGGTGAAGTACGTCATCGGAAAGGTGGAAGTTGTTCCATTGGGATTGCCGATTTTGGCGATGAAGGCATCGTGATTGTTCACAAAGTTGCCGCCGGCCAAGGGCTGGAAAGGGCCGATAAGGGTGGGCGGGGTCCAGTCTGGAGAAAGAGTTTCGCCAGTGACGTACGCATTCGCAAGACTGTCGACAGCGACCCCGAGACCCACATCGTCGAGGGAGCCACCGAGATAGGTGGAATAAGTCAGGCCAACAGTGCCACTGCGATTGGGATTGATCTTCGCGACGAATGCGTCGAGCGCGGTCTGGCCAGGGTCGCAGGTCGTGGAATTGGGAATCAGGTCGAGGCATGCCTGCTGCGCGTTAAGAATCGGGAAGTTGGTAATGCGTGGATTTTCGTTGGTCAGGTTCGGATCGAAAAGAAAGTTGGTTCCACCCGTGATGTACATGTTGCCGCTGTTGTCGACAGCAATGCCGCCGCCGGTGACCCGCCCATCCTGAGGCGATCCTCCACCGAAGTAGGTGGAGTAGAGCATCGTTGCGTTACCGGAGATATTTTGGTTCGTGTTCAACTTGCTGGCAAAAAACTGGTTGGTCGCCAAAGACGTGATCTGAAATCCAGTTGCTGTGGAAGGAAATCCAGTTGTCGAATCGGTGGAGGTAGTGGTGCCGGTAACGAAGGCATCGCCCTTAGTGTCGATCGCGACACCGGTCACCGTGTCAATGCCATTGCCGGCGAGATAGGTGGAATATGCGGTCGGAAGGGTGAGTCCGCCACCGGCGTCGAGCTTGGTCAGAAAGCCGTGGGTTCCCGCCGCCGTCGTCAGGAATGCTGTAGTGGTCGTAGGGAAATTGCTGGAAGTGGTGGTGCCGGCGATATAGGGTTGCCCGCCCACATCGACTGCAATTCCAGCGGGATCATCGCTGCCATTTCCGCCGAGATACGTGGCATAGATCAACTGCGATTGCGGCGCTGGTATCGCGGGGTTCAGCTTGGCAACGAAGACGTCGGTTGGCCCACCGGCGTAGGCGGGGCCGATGTTCGTCGGAAAATCGGTAGATGAGTTCGTGGAGCCTGTCAGATAAATGTTGAGCGCGGCATCAATCGCTACTTTCGTGCCCGATTCTGTTCCGCTTCCGCCGAGATAGGTGAAGTAGCTCAAGGCCGGGTCAATTACCAGTTCGCGGCTGTGATCATAGTTTCCGATCTCAAAGCCGATCTTGTTGTCGGCCAGCTGGCGGAAACTTCCGGCGATCGTCTTCTTCTTCGCCTTGGTCTTGCTATCGGCTTGATAGATGTAGGGAGCCTGAAAACGGACGTCGCCATTGCTGGCCGAAAGCACCAGGTCGCTTCCATCGAGATGAGCAGAGGCGCCGTCGAAGGTAAGCGCGATCCTGCGGGCATCGGCATTAGGGGCGACGCGGAAGTCATATTCAAGCTGTCCGTTGCTGCCGTAGTAGGTGAGGTCCACTCCCGGGTATACGGACTGGTAGTTCACGCGCCCGTACTGCGGGATATTGCGATGCCACTTCGAAGGATCGTTGCCAATCAAATAGTTGCTCTTGCCGGGAAGGAGTTCGGCACCGGAGACGTGAGCGATCGAATTTGCTCCGTCCAGGCGCATCCGGATTACGTCATTTGTGGACGCACTGGGAGACACGGCGGGACTGGTCTCTACTTTTGCCGGGCGGCGGAGAGTCAGAACTGCTTCGTCGGCGGTCAGGAAGAGGCCGTAGCCATGGCCGCGGGACAGGAATTTGACGCGGGAATCGGTTTGTCCCTGGTTGGCTTCGAAGTACATCGGAAGGGAGACCGGGGACATGGATCGAGAAGCGCGGGGGGCCGGGTTTTTGGCATGGACTAGCGGGGTCGCCGAACCGATATAGAAAAGAGTGCCTGCGGCGGCCAAGACCATAGCCGCGAGAAAAAATGTTTTCAGACGCCTACCTGTCACTGATCCTCCCACAAGATGCTGAAATGCTGACCATTGAGACTTCAGACCTGAAGCATGGTAATTCCAAATCACGAAAACTCCTCCGATGTCCCAATTTCACGGGGTTAGGCGAAGAACGGCACACAAACACCGCTGGGGCTTGACGCCCTTAGGAAGCGGGTGCGTACCTGTCACCAGACCTGGGGTTAAAGCAAACAAATACTTTTACATCCGGGAGATACGCTGTCAAGCCGAGTCAGGGGGTTTTGCGACCGCTTTAGTGAGAAGCAGAGGGAGGAGGAATGGTTGCTAGGAGGTCATGGGTCGGAGGTCACAGGAAAGCTCAATGCGACCTCGGGTGACCGCTGCCCCGTCACGTCTGAGCCCTCTTCAATTCCTCGATGTCATGTTTCAATCGCGAGTAGCGGCGCATCAACGACGCCAGGTAGGCGATGTGGATGATCCAGGTGGCGGCGTAGGCGGCGATCAGGTATCCATTCATCGCGAGCTCCGTGGGGACTGGGTTAACGATTCGAGAGCATGGGCCTGTTCTACTTCGCGCTGCAATTCTTCGAGGCGATAACGGGACCAGCAGATCAGCAGGGCGAAGCAAGAGAATGCCAGCCAGTTGATCAGGAGGACGTGCAGCATGCGGGGATCGATCGATCCGCCGCCGCCGATGACCGGTTGCGGATGCTGAGTGCGAAAAAACCAAATTGAAAAGTAGACGAACGGGACGCAGAGGGCCCCGAAGATCGCCAGCGTGGCAGCGAGGATGGGAGTTTCTCCGCTGGAGGAAAAGCGGCGCAGGACAAGATAGCTGATGTAGATCAGCCAGAGGACCAGGGTGGAGGTAAGGCGCATATCCCAAGTCCACCAGATGCCCCAGACGGGGCGCGCCCAGATCGGGCCGGTGACTAGAACAATCGTGCAGAAGACGACGCCGACTTCGGCTGAGACCAACGCGACGATGTCGGAGGCTGGGTTGCGGCGAAACAGATAGACGAGCGACGCGACGAAGTTCACCGTGAACAGGATGAAGGCGGTCCAAGCCGAGGGCACGTGGTAATAGAAGATGCGCTGCACATCGCCCATGGTCTGTTCGGTAGGCGCGACGTCCAGAGCCTGATAGAGCGCATAGCTCAGTAGAAGCGCGGTCAGGATTCCGAGGATAGGGAAGGCTTTATTCATATGATCGCGGCTCGTGGCTCAGAGCTCACTCCGCGTTCAATACGGTTTCGAATAAAAGCAGACAAGCGGTAGTAAACACCAGATCGTAGCTCAGAAGCAATGCGATCCAGACGCGGGCGCCTCCTCCGGTTAGAACATTGGCAGTTGCCTGCACCATGGCGAGGAGTGCGGGTATGGAGATTGGAAATAATAGTAAGGGCAACATGATCTCGCGGCTGCGAGTACGAAGAGACATGGCGGCAAAAAATGTCCCGTTGACGACCAATGCCCATGTGCCAAGAGCCGCGACAATCAGCAGTTGCCATGTGGGGCCGAGCGGACGTAATTGATAAAAAATGACGAACAATGGCGTCATCAGGGCTTCCAGCACACTGACAAAGATGAAATTGCCGATGGCTTTCGCGAGGAAGAGGGAATTGGCGGGTGCGGGTGAGACGCGGTAGGCGTCGAGGACCTGGTTGCGGATTTCGCGAGCCCAGGTTTGGTTCAGGGCGACGACTGCGGCGAATAAAAAAGCGACCCAAATCAGGCCGCCGGCGATGCGGCGCGACTCTTCGGCGTTGGGATCGAAAGAGAAGCTGAAGACGACCACTACCAGCAGAGAAAAAAACAGCATTGAATTGATAGCGTCTTTCGAGCGCCATTCGAGGCGGAGGTCTTTGCGGAGCGTCGCAGGCATGATACCGGTGGGGGCAGGCATCAGGTTGTCCTCGCGGTTTGTTGAAGGTCGAGGGTGCGGGCGACGATTTGTCCGGCTTCCATCCAGATGAATTCGTCGGCGGTGCCGTCGAGCAGTGACGCTTGGTGGGTGACGACGAAAATCGTTTTGCCTTGATCTCGAATATTGGCGAGCAAATGCACCATGCCGGTGGCGGAATGGATATCGACATTCGAAAAGGGTTCGTCAAGCAACAGAATCTTGGGATCGTTGAAGAGTGCGCGGGCCAGCGACATTCGCTGGCGCATGCCTTGAGAGTATTGTCCGACTGGGCGGCGGAGGTCGGGATCGAGACCGACGGCGCGAATCGCCTGGGTGCAGCGTGCGGATTCGGAAATTCCGTAGAGCCGGGCGAAATAGTCCAGATTCTCGCGGCCGCTCATCTCGTCATAAAGAAGTGACGAGTGCGCCATGTAGCCGACCTGGTGGCAGATGTCGCCAAACTTTTGCGCGCCGAGGATCGTGATCTGCCCGCTAGTCGGGCGGTTGAGTCCGGCGAGAGTTCGTAGCAGTGTAGTCTTGCCGGCACCGTTGTCGCCGAGGATCGCGTAGAGTTTTCCCGCGGAGAATTCGGCGGTTACGCCACGCAGGGCGGCGAAGCGGCCAAATTGCTTGATCAGGTTAGAGACAGTGATGACGGGCGCGGTTTCAGTCACCGGATGAGGGCTAATTTGCCATCCCGCTGGAACTCGAGTTCTGGTTCTGCGTCATGCTCTTGCCGGGCTGAGCAGTTGGTGTAGCGCCGGGTTGTCCGGGCTGAGGGGCGTATTTCGATGCGCACTTGGCTTGCAACTGCTTCGCGTGGAAGACGCCGTCGCGTCCAAAGCTGCCATCGGCCAGCGCTTGCGAATCGTCTTTGAACGTATCGGGCGGGGCTTCGGTTCCCGTGTAAGAGACACTCAGCGTCCGGTCATTTTCTTTAAGCATGAAATCGACGCGAGTGCCCGAACGCTTGATCGATCCCGGAACGACGTTGCCGGCGACGCGCAGGCGCTTCGAGTAGGCGCCGTCGCCCATGCCCTGCAATTCCTTGATGGTCACGTAGTAGCTCTTGCTGTCCTGCACGCCCGTGTAAGCGAGGTAGCCGAGGGAGAGCAAAATCACGATTGTGACTGCCCCGAATTTCAGGTATTTGTTGGCTTCGCTCGACATCGGCGGGCTCCTAGGTGAAAACTCTACGCGCTGCTCTGGGTGGGGTCAAGGCGACACAAGGACAGCCTGGTACTTTATGGCTCGCTCCGTTTGTGGCTCGGATTTTGAACATTGACCACAGAGGCTCTCAGGAAACCTCGAAATTCGCTTATGGATTTTGCATAATATAGTGAGATGGCATTTCCGATCAAAACTTGCGTCGTCTGCTCAGAGGAGTTCGAACTGAAGCCCGGGAAGCCGGGCTTTGCCAATCGATGTCCGTCGTGCAGCGAGCCGGAAAATGCGGGTGCCTCGAAAAAGGGGACTGTCAACGCCGACGAACGCAAGAGCCAGGCAGAAGCGAATGAAGCCCGGCGCGATGCGATGCGCAACCTGCTTTACCGCAAGGACAGCTGAAAGGACGCGCCGGATCGTCTTCTGTGATCCCCGTCGTTTCGAGCCCTAGTTTCTAGCTTCTCTGCCACTGAGGACATGGAGGAGATCCGGTTCAAACGTGCCTGATTTCTTCTGTCGTGATTCCGACATTCATACGAATTATCCTGATTGCTGTGGCTGAAAAGCACCAACGTTGGTGGAAACGGGCCACCAAAAGGCGGGGAGTCGTCGGCTGTTGGAGTGGGCGGAACTTTTCTACCGCGCGAAGGAATAATGCAGTTACAGGAATTTTCACGGGCCTACTGGCATTGGCATCAGGACTGCACGATTGCGCTCTAGAAGCGCATATCCCACCGGTTGCTGACCGAAGCGCGCCCGAGCAGTAACCTGTGGGTAAACAACTTGCGAGCACTACCGCCACTATCCCAAGCGTTCGATTAAGACAAAAACGAAATCCCAGGTTGATCTATGCGTATTTGGCATTGGTTGATTGCAGTTTCTCTGCTGTTCACGTTGAGCGCTGGCGCGCAACAGCCTGTGGCACCTTCAACAACGATGGATCAGGTCGTGGACCGAGTGGTCGAGCGGGAACACGCGTTGATGGATATGCTGAAGTCCCGCACTCCGTTCGTTGAGACTTATCTGCAGGATGTGAAGTTCGACCCGAAAACGGGGAGGGCACCGGCGCAGGATCATTACTTCCTCGGCCGCATGGACCTGAGCGAAAGAGTGGACCGCAGGGACTATCTCACAAGCGATGCCAGCTTTGAGCGTCACTTACTGGGCGGTTTCACCCGGTTATTCAAGTTCGAATACCGGCCGATGGGTTTCTCGTGGATGATTTACGCCGACCGCGATGACTTTAATCGCAAGACCTACGATTTCAAGTTTGTGCAGCGTGAGTTCCTGGGTGATATCCGTTGTCTGGTTTTCGATGTGTCCGCAAAAAATGGAAGCAGCAAAGGGCGCTTCCGTGGCCGAATCTGGGTGGAAGATCACGACTACAACATTGTGCGTCTGAACGGCTTTTATGAGCCGCGTCCACGCAACGCTTACTTCTTCCACATGGATAGCTGGCGTTTGAACCTTATTCCGGGCTACTGGCTGCCGACTTATATCTACAGCGAAGAGGGGGATTTCAGTTCCGGATCGAAAGACAAGATCGCCTTTAGAGCCCAGACCAGGCTTTGGGGTTATGACGTCCAGAAGGGCGGCCAGGGGGGCGAATTGACGCAGATGCTGGTGGACTCCACGGTGAAGGACGAAAGTCCCGGAACGCAGGATGCTTCTCCGCTGCTGGCGCAGTGGCAATGGCAGCAGCGGGCGGGAGACAACGTGATCGAGCGGCTACAGAATGCAGGCCTGCTTGCTCCCGAAGGTGAAGTGGATAAGGTGCTGGAGACGGTCGTCAATAGTCTCCTTACCAGTAATAACGTTGAACTGCCGCTCCCGGTGCACACGCGCTTGTTATTGACATCCCCGCTGGAGACCTTCAGCGTGGGCAACACCATCGTGGTAAGCCGCGGACTGGTGGACGTGCTTCCGGATGAAGCCAGCCTGGCAATGGTGCTTTCGCACGAACTGGCGCACATCATCCTGGGACACAACATGGGCAGCAAATATGCTTTCAACGATCGGATGTTGTTTTCCGATGAGTCCGTGTACCAGAATTTCGGCTTCCGACACGTTCCGCAGGAGGAAACGGCAGCCGACAACAAAGCTCTCGAGCTGTTAAAAAATTCACCCTACGCGCAGAAGTTGGATACGCCGGGACTGTTCCTTCGCCAACTGGCGGAGCGGGGCCCAGCGCTTTCCGCGCTGCTTACTCCCCACCTCGGTAATGGCTTTATGGATCGCAAAGGCGCTGTCGATCGCATGGTGGCTCTGATGAACGCCGCTCCGGCGCTTGATCCAGAGAAACTGAGCCAGATCGCAGCCTTGCCTCTTGGCGGCCGCGTCAAACTCAACGCCTGGGATGACCATGCGGAATTGATCAAGACTACGCCGCTGGCCATCACTTCAGCGCGGGCTAAGATGCCGCTGGAAGTGACTCCGTTCTTCCCGCGGCTTACACGGTATGGGGCGGTTGTGAATGCGTCGGCTCCGGCGAGTGCCAGCCCGATACCGGGGAAGTGAGTGTGTAGAACGCCAAGTTACTGCGGGTGTTTCGCGTGAGAAAAGAAAAGCCGCCCCGCACATCGGGGCGGCTGATCGTGTGGCAGGCTCGCCGATTTTTATTCCAGGTCCGTTTCTTTTAGCTGTGACTTGCTGGCAGGCTCAACACAGTTTGTAATACCGCCCGTACCTGCGACAAAGCGAGTGATCGGGAATTGCGGAGCACACTCTACGTCCATACCACCCAAGTTATCCGTTACAGTACTACCGAAGAAAACCGCAAAAGAGCCGTCTTCCAGGTGGATACCGTTACCGCCATTGGTGGTTATTGTCATATTGGCAAACGATGCTTGAGCGCCGCCCAGGAGTACCACGCCATACCCGCAGAAAGGCGATGGCGAGGGGGCGCAAACGTTTCCGCTGATCGTACCGCCGTTGAGTCGTACAGTGGAGTTCAAGAACGCTTCAACGCCAACCAGGTTGTTGTGAAAGCTGGAATTGAAAGATCCGAAGTGCGCCCCGGAAATTACGGCCACTCCTTGCCCCCCATTGCCTTGGAAGACATCATTGCTGCTGGCCATTTGCGAGCGATCGTTCACGGATGCACCGCGGCCCCCGTTGTTCTGAATCAAATTACTTTCTAATACGGCATGGGAATCAGCGAACACCCCCACACCCGTTCCCGCAACATCCTGAATCGTGTTGCCAGTCAGGTAACAGACACTGGTGGCATTACACAAGACTCCGCCGCCACCGCCGTTGATGGTGAATCCCTGCAGGGTCACGCTGCGCGAATCCTCGATATCCACGACCGCTAAGGTTCCGTTGGAACGATCTGTTATCGAGGCGCCCTTCTTGGTGATCAGCGTCAGATGATCCATACCATGAATCAGGATGTTCTCTCTGCAACTGCCGGAAACAGAAATCGTATTTGGCCCCTGCGGATTGGTTGCCGCTAGAAGTTTCACGGCCTTGCGGATGGTTTCTTTCGTTTCGCAGTTCACTCTCAGGTTTGCTGCCAGAATGTACTGACTCGCCGCGCTGATGGTCACCAACAGAAACAGTGCAAAAAGACTTATCTCTCGCCTCATGATGTTCTCCTCTCTCACTTCCGTGAGCGTGGTGCGGGTTGAGTTCGTAGTGATCCTGCGCACTATGTCGCGATGAACAATCCGCGCGGCTGAAGGCGCAGCTGTGCGTTTCGGACTCTTAGCTTGTTCTTCGTATTCGGGACCCGGCGCCGTAGGACTCAGCAACCTGCAAGTTATGAATTGCCTCAATAGTCCGGGCCCTGTGACGGGGAAGAAGAATAGGCTAGGAAGAGGCTGCCCAAAGCGTGGGTGCAACACTGCGCCCAAATGGAACCCTTGTCAAGGGGCAGGGGTTTGGCGGTACCGAGCAGTTTTCCGGCATATTAGAGGCGTCCATTGGGGATTTAGAATAGCGCCATGGTTCATCCCTGGCATGACGTCACGCCCGGCGGCAAGTTGCCGCAGGAGTTCAACACCGTCATTGAGATTCCGTTTGGGTCGAGTGTGAAGTACGAACTCGACAAAACCAGCGGACTCATCAAACTGGATCGGGTGTTGTATTCGGCAGTGTATTACCCAGCAAACTATGGTTTCGTTCCGCAGACGCTTGCTGAGGACGATGATCCGCTCGATGTGCTGGTGCTCTGCCAGGAGACGGTAGTTCCTTTGACGATCATCTATGCGCGCGCGATTGGTTTGATGACGATGATCGATTCCGGCAAACAGGATCACAAGATCATCGCTGTCGCTACCGAGGATCCGGAGTTCAACGCATATCGCGAAGCCGTAGAGATGCCGCCACACCGGTCGCTGATGCTGCGACGATTCTTCCAGGACTACAAACAACTGGAAGGAAAAAGCGTTGAAGTGGATGAAATACGGCCGGCGGCAGAGGCGTATCCGATCATCGATGGAGCGCTTCGCCGCTATAGCGAGCAGCGGCGTGCTGGCTTCAAGGAATCTGCCGGCTGAGAAATTGTGAGCCGACCGAAACCTGTGAAAAGAGCGGGCGTAATGACTTTCCGTTGGTCAATCAACAGCTCACTATTTTTTGATATGAGTTTATCTGCGCAACGAAACCCCGGCTAATTCCTAGTCATCGTCCGGCCCAACGAGGGGTTCGTGGCTCCGGATGAAATGTTGAGCGTTGAACTTGGCCGTAATCGGCCGGAATGGCCGCGGCGAAGGCAATGAAAAGAAGAGGGTCAAATTGTTGGCATAGGCGTCGGCATAGGTGCCCGGGCCGATCGGGCCGAGGGGCACTCCGGCGACCCCAAAGTTCGTCTCAATAAATTTCAGGATGCTTCCGAAATCATGGTCCTTGTTGTTCACGTATCCAGCAGGTGTGAACGCGGAGACAACGATCAAAGGAACGCGAAGACCGTAAACGTAGCCCGTGCCCCAGCCATTGCTTTGACCGATGCGATAAGGCGGGACATGATCGTACCAGCCACCCCAATCGTCCCAGGTGATGAAGATCGCAGTGTCTTGCCAGTAGACCTCACCGGTGCGCCGGCAAGCGGGATTGCCGCCGATTGCGTTTACGATTGACGCTACCCAAGATGGACCGCTGCCATCATTTCCGCGCGCGTGATCGGATTGGGCGGAGTTTGGAATGATCCACGTAACATTGGGAAGTTTGCAGTTTTGAATGTCGGTGAGGACGGCGGTTTGCGGAATCACTACGTGGTTGACCCAGTCCGCCCCGGTGCAGACGAGTTTTCCGCCCTGTGTTTTCGGAACGCACATATGGCTGATCGCATCCGGCGCCGACCAGATCGAGCCCGCAGTTGGGGTGTAGTACTTCCAACTTATTTGCGCGCTGTTCAACAGGTCGGTAAGCGTGGGATGCTCGAAGCACGGGTAAATGGGCGGATTGGACGTTTCACTGCCGAGTGGATCGATCAGCTTCACCGTCTGATTAGGGGGTGAAATGCATCCAGCTGCGGCCTTAATAGCTATATTCTCTGAAGCAAAAAGGGTACTGTTCGTGTCGGGCGCGGAGGTTCCTGAAATGATGAACTGATGGGCGGGGAAGCTTGGTCCCTGATTGGTTTGAAACATCCGATTGGCGAAGCCGTACTGAGTTGCCAGGTCGAAATAAGGCTGGACAGTGCCAGTCGAGTTGTCGACAAATTTAAACTGCGGATTTGCGGGTACAACGCAGCCTGGGGCCTTGCTGACGCGCACCAGGTTGGCGCCGTCCATTTTCCCACCGTCATATTCAGACACAAAAGCGCTGTGCGCATGGCTCAGGTCGTAGCAATAAGAAAGCGGTGTCGGGGTGAGCGGAATTTTCTTGCCGGCGGAATTAATTCCGAACGTAGCGATATCGACGCCGGGCTCGAAGGTCGGGTTACTGCCGAAGAGATTATCGGGAGTGCGATTTTCCTGAAAAATAATGACTACATGTTTGAAGGGTACGGTTTGTGTCCATGTGACGCTGGCACTGAACGTCAAAAGTAGCAACCAAAGAATCCTTGAAAGATGGGACATGAGCAGTCCTCCTGAAGGGCGTAGTATGAGGGGAAACCCGGACCGACAACTAAAGTTGTGCCCAATATGCCGGTGTTCGCGAATTGCAGTCAAGCGCGGAAGGGCCTTCCCGGCACCGGTGGTGGCGCCGCGAGCGTGCTAGTTTGCCTTTTCGCGTTCGAACGGCTTCTGCATGTATTTACGGGCTTCCTCGAGTGCGCCGGCAGTGTTGTCGTTGGTTTGAAGCGCCTGGCGATATTCGTTGACAGCGCGTTCGCGCTGGCCAGTGGTGTCGAAGATCTTGCCAAGTTGCAGGTGGCTCCAGACTTCCGTCCAGCGAGGCTCTCCGTCGCCGTTCAACGATTCACGATAAGCATTCGCGGCGGCCTGGTAATTTCTCTGGAGATAAAAAACCTCGGCAATCCGGTAGTGACCGAGAGAGCTGTTCTTGTTGACTTCCAGCGCTTTGTTAAATTCGCCGAGCGCTCCTGCCAGGTCGCCTTGTTGGATCATGCCTTGTCCGCGAAGGATTGACGATCGTAATTTGATTTCTTTCGAGTTGGTGAGCACGCGGTTGTCGGGATCGACGGCGATGCGACGGGGACGTCCGAAGGTCTCGATAGTAAAGGGTGAGTTGGTGCCGACAACTTCGATGCGCTTCTGTTCGGTCTTTCCGTCGGTATCGATTTTAAGATCGACGGGCATGCGGAACAGATCAAGATCCTGGTCAATCTGACCGACTACGCGGAATCCTTTGTTGTTGCCCAGTCGATACACGGTGTACTTGGTCTTGAATTCAGGCGCGCCGGTGGAGTCGAGCCATTGCGAGAAGAACCACGTGAGCTTCTCTCCGTAGTTCTGTTCGGCAAGTTTGCGGAAATCGTCGGTGGAAGCGGATTTGCCCGCATATTGCAGGGAGAAGTCGCGCATCGTTTTGAGGTATTTCGGTTCGCCGATCAGCCAGCGAAGCATGTGGAGGATCATCGCACCCTTGTCGGTGACGACGGACTGGAACTCGGGCGAGAAGTAATCCAGCTTCGCAGTGGTGGAGAGAGGAACGGTGTCGTAAGCGAGCGCGCCCACCGACATATCCTTGACCATCTCTTCGAGTCCTGCTTCGCCGGCTGCGCTTTCGACATAGCGTGCTTCGGAATAACGTGCGAAGCCATCGTTGATCCACCAGTCGTCTTTTGAAGCTGGACTGACCGATACGCCCCACCACTGGTGTGCCAGAGTATTCGCGACCATCCGGTAATTGACCTTTTCACTGATGGAGCGACTTGAAAGCAGGGCTATTTCGGGCGCCCAACCCGAGGGAATTGTGTCGTCGGGAAGTTCGACAATCTTTACAGTCGTCGATGGAGCGTTCCCGTACTGCGTAACGTAATAGGTGAACGCCTTCACTGCGGTCTCAGCGTACTGGGCTGCTAACTTCTCATGCAGCGGCTTGAAAAAGACATGCAGATCGATGCCGGCGTCATCGCTCTTGTATTCCTGGAAACTGCCGGCAATGATTGTCCCGGGGAAGCTTGGCCTGTCCCAGGTGAAGGTGTAAGTCTTCGAATTCGCGGGAGCATTCTTCTTCAGCGAGGTGGCCGCGAGCGATTGTTTTCCGCTGCCGATCGCGATCATGTGCGCAGGGACGGTGACGTTGACGGTCGATGTGAAACGGTTAATTCCGTATCCACTGACTGGAAACCAGAATCCCGAGTAAAGCAGGTAGGTTGTGTCGGGACCAACGTAGGCGAGCTTCAGTCCTTGTACCGGGCTGTCGTCGGGCGATTCAAGCGTTCCTTCGTACTCAAATGCAATGGACGTGCTGGCGCCCTTTGCAAGACCACCATTCAGGGCAAAACGCACGCTGGAGTCCTGCGTGTTGCGTTCCGGATTCAGTGGCTTGTTGGCGGCATCAACGAGCTTGGTGATGCGGAGCGAATTGTTGAGTTGGAAGCTCGCAACGCTGACGTCTTCGAGGGCCGTGATTTTGACAACCGCACGGGCCGTGAGCTTGTGGTTCTGCGGGAGGAGTTCGGCGTCAATCTGATAATCCTCGACGCGGATGCGCGACTTGTCGGCGGCTTTGGCGGCCCGGGCAGCGATAAGTGAAAGAAAAATAAGAAGATACAAATAGAGGGCTCGACTCAGAGGTCGAGATTGGAAGCGTATCAAGTATGTTCTCCTCGGGGACACCGCAATAAGTATGATGACGATTCTTACGCAAAAGATGCTGTCAGGACAGGGTTAGGGATTTGATCGTTTGAAGCATGGTGTCAGAAGCGCGCTTCCGACCGCCGCCTTGGCGATGGCATGCAGCATCATCTCAGCCCCAGGATTCTGACGTGTCGGCGTCATCTGGTGCGGACTTGGACTGCCTAATCATTCCCAGAATCACCCGCGCGGCCCGCTCGGCAGCGTTCCCGCCGTGTGCGTCGGGCTTTTTGAGTTTTGCTCTCACCGAACCCAGTCCTTGAAGCATACGCGTTCGCGGTTCCCCGTCGGGAACGATCTGGCGCAATTCGGCGACGATGTTGCCCGCTGTGAATTCGTGCTGCACAAGCTCGGGGACAATTTCCTCGCCGGCAATCAGGTTGACCATGGCGAAGTGGGCCACCTTGATTCGCGGTTTGCCCAAGAGATATGTGAGAGGCGACACACGGTACACCATCACGAAGGGCGTGCCCATAAGGGCGGCCTCGACAGTGGCGGTGCCGCTGGCGATGATTCCGGCACGCGAGTGGTGAAGGGCAGGGAGAGACTCAGGGACAAGATGAATGTCGCGGTTGCCAATCATTTCCTTTAGAAACGATGGCTCGAGAGTGCGGGCGACTGGCAACAGAAATTCGTATTCCTGACCGAGTTTGGCCGCCGCTTCCAGGATGGTAGGCAGGTTCATGCGAACTTCTTTTCGGCGGCTGCCGGGCATGAGCGTGATCCAGGGCTTGATGTGGTCGAGCGCCTGCTGCGCGGCGTAATGCATGCGCGAAATTTCGGGCGTCGGCAGGTCGGCAAGAGGATGTCCGACGAACGTCGCATTCACGCCGTGGACGCGGTAGAAGTTTTCCTCAAAGGGAAAAATCACCAATGCCTGGTTGATGTACTTTCGAAGTAGCTTCACCCGTCCCTGTCGCCATGCCCAGAACTGCGGACATACGTAATACACAACTGGAATTCCGCGCTTGCGCATCTGGCGGGCCACGCGCCAGTTGAAGGCGGGGGAGTCGATGACGACAGCGAGTTTCGGGTGTTTCTCATCGGCGGCGCGGATCAGTTTGCGGAAGAGCGCGTAGATTTTCGGGAGATGGCTAAGGATTTCAGTGATACCGACGACGGCGAGGTCCTTGGCGTCGATGATGATCTCGCAACCGGCGTCGCGCATGCGCTGGCCGCCGGCACCAAAAAATTGGAGATCAGTGCGGGGGCGGGTTTCTGACGCGTCCGAGCCGACGAGAAGGGCCGGCAGGTCAAGAGACTGTGCGGCACGGCCCGCAGAGAGCGCCGCGGAGCTTCGCTCTGCTGGGACGGATCGAAGACCCGTCCCTACGCCTGCACTTGGCCGTTGCAATGCCTCAATCAGTTGCGCGCCGTACATTTCGCCGGAAGCTTCGCCGGCGGAGATCAGGATTTGCACGAGAACATTGTACTTGGGACGCTACCGGGGACTCTGTCAGGCCGGCGGCACAGTCTGATGTAATGCGGTAGTGGGAGGAATAGTACTGGGTATCGTAGTCGTCGCGAATGTGGAAAGGCTGTTTGTACTTGCCTGCAGTCCAAGAGCGCCGCAGGCCGCAATCAGTGAGGCTTGCAAGCCTTGGAGGTGGCGTTCCTCAGTCAGATAACTGATCACCATGGTGCGGATGACGCTTTGACCATTCACTGTGACGGAGGAGATCCAGCGCTGGCCGTCGTGATTGACCTGGTCAATGATCGAGGCATGCAGCGCGTTGAGTTGGTCCGGGCTCTGGCCAGTTGCTCGCAGGCGCAAATTCAGGATTGGCAAAACCTGCGGGGCGGCCAGCTCGAAATATTCTGAGGTCGGGACCCATTCCGCAAAACCATCAGCCAGCTTCATTTGGCGATCAATCAATTCCTCGTAAGCTAACCGGCCGTGAACCCGCAGCGTCAGCCAAAGCTTGAGCGAGTTCATGCGGCGCGACCATTGGGCGCTGATATTGCGATTATCAGGCAACGTTCCCGCTGGCGCTTTCTGCAAGTAGGGACAAGCCACGGAAAATGTCCGTTCCAATATTTCAGGATGCCGGGTAAGAAGGAGTCCGGACGAAAAACACATAGCCAGCCACTTGTGCGGATCGAACGTAATCGAGTCCGCATGCTCAATTCCGCAAATAAGGTTTCGGTGCCGGTTCGAGAAAAGTACGGCAGCGCCATACGCGCCATCGACATGGAGCCAGATGTTGTAACGTCGGCAAACTGCATGCAATTGCTGTATGTCGTCGATTGCTCCCGAACTGGTAGTTCCGGCGGTAGCCACGATGCAAAA
>QIAJ01000175.1 GCA_003225495.1 Acidobacteriota bacterium | reverse complement strand
ACTTCTTCGAGGGTGTGCTCGGAGCCGTCTTCGAGGCCGAAACGCATTTTGATTACTTTTTCTTCGCGAGGCGTAAGTGTGCGCAGCACCTGCGAAGTCTGGTCTTTCAGGTTGACGTTGATTACGGCCTCGGCGGGCGAGACTACGGCTCGGTCCTCGATGAAGTCGCCTAAGTGAGAATCTTCCTCTTCGCCGATGGGCGTTTCGAGGGAGATGGGCTCCTGTGCGATCTTCAGGACTTTGCGGACTTTCGCTACCGGGATGTCCATGCGCTTGGCGATCTCTTCTGACGTTGGTTCGCGTCCCAGTTCCTGAACAAGCTGTCGCGAGGTGCGGATCAGCTTGTTGATCGTTTCGATCATGTGGACGGGGATACGAATCGTACGCGCCTGATCAGCAATTGCACGAGTAATTGCCTGCCGAATCCACCACGTTGCATAAGTTGAAAACTTATACCCGCGGCGATATTCGAACTTGTCGACGGCCTTCATCAGGCCGATGTTGCCTTCCTGAATCAGGTCGAGGAACTGGAGGCCTCGGTTGGTGTACTTTTTGGCGATCGAGACTACCAGTCGCAGGTTGGCTTCGATGAGCTCGCGCTTGGCGTGCTCGGCGTCCATGTCGCCCTGGATGATCTCGCGTTGGGTGCGCTTGAGTTCCAGGAACAACACGCCCGCTTCGGTTTCCAGCTTTTCGAGTTCTCCGCGGACGGCACGAGCCTGCTTCTTGTATTCCTTACGCTGTTCTTCGGAACGTGTCGCGTCGGCCTTCTTCTCCAGATTCTGGATCTGACGGTCTAACGAGCGCATGCCGTCAACCGTGCGGTTGACGCGATCGATCAGGCGCTTGCGTTCGTTGTGTGTGAATCCCAGTTTGCGAATCGCGAGCGAAACACGCACTACGGCTCGCGCGAGACTGATGCGATAACGGCGGTGGTCGCGGGGACGCTTCTTCTGGTTTACGGCGGCCAGTTTTTCCTGGATCGGCGCGACTTTGCGATACAACTTTTCCATCGCATGAATCTTGCCCAGGAAATCCTGCAGGCGCTTGTTGACGATCTCTTCGGTGATTTCCTCTTCGTCGAAGGTGACCAGCTCTTTGATGGATCGGACGCCTTTCTCGAGGTCCTCGCCCAGGGCGAGGAGTTCGTTGATCACGATGGGAGAACGCGAAAGGGCTTTCAGGACGCGGTTTTGGCCGCGCTCGATTCTTTTGGCGATTTCAACTTCGCCTTCGCGGGTAAGCAAAGGCACAGTCCCCATCTCTCTCAAATACATTCGGACGGGGTCGTTGGTCTTTTCAAGCGCGCCTGGGGTCAGGTCGAGCTCAACGTCTTCGGAGGCATCATCTACTTCTTCGAATTTTTTTTCCAGATCGGTCGAAGGCCCTTTCGAGCTTTCGAGAACATCGATTCCTTGTGTTCCGATCGTGGTAAGCAGATCGTCCAGGTCTTCAGGAGAATGCACATCGTGCGGGATAAGGTCGTTGACCTGCTCATAGGTCAGATATCCCTTTTCCTTGCCTGTTTCGATCAGCTTTTTAATGTCGTCGTACTTGTCATCAAGAGCCAAAACAGATTTTCCTCGGACGTTCGCAGTGGGCGGACGCCAAACTATTCAGCGGTAGGAAGTTGGTACGGAGTTGTGCAAAGGCACAAGCTTTGGAAGTATAGCACGCAGAGGGCTGCCTTTGGCTACGCGACCTAAATCAATTTTCCATCACCAACACCCGGATGTGGCTTTCCGCTAATGACTTAGATGACGCCGGAGGGCGATTCGGTCCAATCGTTTAGAAGGGAGCCTGGCGCGGTATTTCTTCAGCCATTCCCGGGTCCATCAAAGCCCGCTTCAGACGCACCTTTTCCTGCAAAAGGGCCTGTAATTCATCCATCTGGCGGCCGGAACGCTGGAGTTCCTGCTGTACCTGCTCAAGACGGCGCCGCAGATGAATACGGCGAAGGGCCCGTACCGCACCCTCGAGGGTTTCGGGCGTGAGTTCCTCATCTTCATGCATCAGGATTGAGGCCAACAGACGGCGGTCTTCGTCTGTTTTGGCGAGTTCCATGACATCCTGGGCTTCCGGATTTGCCTGCAAAAGTGCTTCCAGCAAGGGTTGCGAGGACATCCCTTCATGGAGCCGCTCGGCCTGTAGAACATATTGCGCCTGCCGGGCAGGATCGAACGCCTCGTCGGTGCCTTCGCGGGCAGAGGTGCGGTCGGAGCCGGAAGAAATTTGCGAGGCGGAGGCGAGTGCACGGATCAGAACGCGTTCGGCCCCGGTGATCTGGGAATCGACGGGCGACTTCACTTGCGTCGCCGACCGGACACCGGCGGCGTGCTTCAGTTCCTGGCGCAGGACGGCGGAGTCGATCCCTAGCTTTTGGGAGATTTCGGCGGCGAGTTCGTCGCGAATGATTCGATTTGGCACGCGCTGGATGTGCGGCAGAAGATAGTTAACGGCCTTGACTTTGCCTTCTCCAGTACGCGCGGGGAATTGAGCACGGGCTCGTTCGATGAGGTAGTCGAAATAGCGCTGCGAATGCTTGAGTGCGTCGGCATAGGCATCTTTGCCCTTGCGACGGATGAAGAGGTCGGGATCGAAACCAGTCTCGAGCGTGAGAACTTTGATGTTGAATTCTTCTTCGACGAGAAGGGCGAGAGTGCGCTCGGTGGCGCGGGCTCCGGCGGTGTCGGGATCGAAGTTGACGACGACGTTTTTCGAAAAGCGTCCCAGCAGCTTTGACTGAAGTTCTGTGAATGCGGTGCCGGAGCTGGCGATCACGTTTTGAAATCCGGCGGCGAATACGGAGATGCAGTCCATCTGGCCCTCGACCAGGATGGCGTAATCGAGCTTGCGGATCGCCTCCTTAGCGTGATTGAGGTTGAAGAGGACTTTGCTATTGGAGTAGATGGGCGTTTCGGGCGAGTTCAGATACTTTGGGCCGGATTTTTCATCAGAAGAGAGAGTGCGACCAGTGAACGCGATGATTTTGCCCTGATCGTTGGCGATCGGGAACATCACGCGGTTGCGGAATTTGGAGTAGATGGCTGAAGGCTGCGAGCTCCGAGCTTCTGGCTTCGAGAGATCACCATCGAAGTGCGGCTGATCGCTGGCAGGGCGCGGCTCGGAGCCCGCAGTTTCCTTCCACGAAAACAGGCCGCTTTCCCGCAACAACTGTTCATCAAACTCGCGACGCAGGGAGTCGCGCAGCAGGAATCCGGAGTCGGGGGCATAGCCGATCTTGAATCGGGCAACAATCTCGGGATCCAGACCGCGGCTCTTAAGATATTCGCGGGCGTTCGCGCCCTCCGGACGCCGCAGACACTCCTGAAAAAATGCGACCGCGCGCTCGTGAACATCGAGCAGGGCCATTCGTACTTTGGCGTCCTGCGCCTCCTGCGGGCTGGAGAATGCCACCTTCGGCATGGGCACGCCCAGTTTCTGCGCAATCAGGCGGACGGCCTCTGGAAAAGTAATGTTCTCGAGCTTCTGTACGAAGCTGAAAACGTCCCCCGAAGCCCCGCACCCGAAGCAGTGATAGAACTGCCGCGTTGCATGCACCGAAAAGGAAGGAGTCTTCTCGCTATGGAAGGGGCACAGTCCGGAGAAGTTCTGCGCGCCCGCCTTCCGCAGCTTCACGTAGTCGCCGACGATGCGGACGATGTCCGCCTGCTGCTTAAGGGACTCTTTGAAGTTGTCGGAGGTCATGGGCGTCGCACAATGCTCCTGGTCAATTGTGAGGGCAGAAGATACTGAGTGGAATATAGCAGGCGCGAAGTTGCTGTGGAGAAGCTGTGCAACAAAACGATATTGCGTTGAGAATCGAGGAAAAGGCGGTCATTCTATACCCTTAACTCCACCACCGTTGCCCCGCCTCCACCTTCGTTCTGAGGGGGTTCTGTCACGGTCGCCACATGAGGGTGCTTCTGCAAATATTGGCGGAGGGCTTTGCGCAAGATTCCCATGCCGCTGCCGTGGACGATTCGCACTTTGGGCATGCCGGCCAAAAAAGCGCGGTCGACGAACTTCTCGACTTCGCGGGTGGCATCATCGACGTTCTGGCCGATGACGTTGAGTTCGGTGGGCGTGCTCAGGTCGCTGATTTCATCCTTCAATGAAACTTTGATGCCGCGAGCGCGGGCTGCCTGGAGTGGCGAATCGGAGACGCGCGCGATCACCTCGGCGATGTCCTCGCGAGCGATTCGCATCTTCATCGAGCCGATTTCGACTTCGAAGTGAGTGTCGTCGATCTTCTTCTTGACCACTCCGGCGCGTCCCATTGACTTGAGCTTCACGGTGTCGCCTTCGGCAACGTGTTTGACCAGAGCGGGATGCGCATGAGGATCGTCACGGTCGGCGCCGGTAGCATGGGCGACCACGGTCGAATGAAATTGCCCGCTGAATTCGCGGCGCATCTTCGAAATTCGCCGCTCGGCGTCTTTCGAGAGCTTCTGCGCCGCAGCCCGGTCCTGCACAGCATTGACTGCTTCACGCGCGTGATACTCGAAGTCGCGAAACAGTGTTTCGAGTTTCTTTTCCATCTCGCGGATTTTCGTTTGTTGTTCTTTACGGCCTTCGGCGGCCAGTTGCAATTTTTCACGCTCCAGCTCTTTCTCGCGAGCCTGAAGATGTGCCCGCGCGATATCCGCCTCGCGCAATTCGGCATGCAGGCGGTCCAGAAATTTGGCGACGTCCTGTATCTGAGAGCTCAAGCGTCCGCGCGCCGACGCGACGATCGCAGGATTGAGTCCCAGACGCTGGGCGATATTTATACCCGACGAAGCACCAGGCACGCCGATCTTCAGCTCGTACGTCGGCTGGAGCGTCGTCTCGTTGAAGCCGACAGCAGCGTTGATTACGCCCGTTGTGTTCGCTCCGTACACCTTGAGTGAAGTGTGGTGCGTCGAGATCACGCTCATGCATCCGATTTTGCGGAAGTAGTCGGAGATCGCAACGGCCAGCGCCGCGCCTTCCTCCGGATCGGTCGCCGAGCCAAGTTCATCGAGCAGTACCAGCGACTCCGGCGTCGCCGTGCGCGAGATGAAGTCAATGTTCGTGACGTGCGCAGAGAACGTGGAAAGGTTCTGCTCAATGGATTGATAGTCGCCGATATCCGCCAGGATCGCGTCAAACACGGGCATGTCCGCGCGATCGGCAGGAACCGGGATGCCCGATTGCGCCATCAGCGCGAGCAGGCCGACGGTCTTCAGTGTGACGGTTTTTCCGCCGGTATTCGGACCCGTTATGACCAGTTGGCGACGTTCGCCTTCGAGTTCGACGGTGACGGGAACGATTTGGGCATTCTTGAGTTTCAAGTTGTGTTCGAGGAGGGGATGGCGGGCGCGGTGGAGAAACAGGCGGGAGACGGGGCAAGCCCCGTCTCGAGCGTCCGGACCAGTGGCTGGCGGGGGCGCGGGCGCTCGCCCCGCACGGGTCGTAGACCCGTCCCCACACAATGCGACCGCTACGCAGTTGTAGTCTTCCGCGAAGCGGGCTTTGGCGAACTGCAGTTCGAGCTCGGCGAGAATTTCTGCGGCAGCCAAAATGGCATCGGCGTTTTCTCCGATACGCCGCGTCATCTCCAGGAGGATGCGATGCACTTCCGCCTGTTCTTCATCCAGCAGCCGAACCAGTTCGTTATTCTGTTCGATCGTTTCGAGCGGCTCCACGAACACAGTCTGCCCACTCGAACTGGCGCCGTGGACTACGCCCTGTACACGGCGTTTCTGCTCGACTTTCACAGGGATAACAAAGCGCTCGCCGCGGATGGTGATGAGTTCGTCCTGTACGGCGCCGCCTTCGGCGAGACGGCGCAGGTAACCCCGCAGCGACTCCTGAATCAGACGCTTCTGTTTTTCGATTTCGCGCCGGATGCGACTGAGCTCCGGCGAGGCGCGGTCGTCAAGAGAGCCGTCGGGCAGAATCTTGTTGCGAAACGAGCGCAGAAATTCAGTGAAGTCCTCAATGCCCTCCGAAAGCGTCGCGACCGCCGTCCACTCCGATCGCATGGCCGCGGGCGGTTGTTTGACAATCTCCCGCCACTCCGAAGCGCGGTCGACCAGCAGAACGATGTCGCGAATCTCCGTGGTTTCAAATGCGGCACCAACGATCCGCGATTTTTCCAGAAGCCTCGCCACTTCCGGCAACCCCGTGAATTCAAACCGTCCCCCGACACGGCGGAATTCCCGAATCTCAGCGGTCAGCTGATGCTGTCTCGCAATCCACTCGCTATCAAGCGAGGGCGACAGCTCCGCAATACGCCGCCGTCCGGGTGCCGAAGACGAATATCCAGCCAACAACTGGCGCAGTGTCTCAAATTCGAGGAGACGTCCGCTGGTATGCGTCATCGGATTGGGCGCGAAGGACATGGGTTTTGATGGTACAACGACGGCTGGATTGCTTCCTGCGACAAAACTGGCGGACAGTTTGACGGAGGGTCCAACCGTAAAGAAATAGCGCAACTTGGCCATGGGCTGGCCCATCTATTGCGCCTGATATACGATCCGCTATATAACGCCAAGAGCCCACGTTGACAGGGCGTTACAGGCCAGATACTCTCAAGCGCAAAGTTAGTTGGCAAAGCGATATCCCCCCGGCTTTGCGTGCCCAGATCAGTCAAGATACTCCTATTCCCCGAGGTTCTTTGGAATGCGCACTCATGTTGTCCGCCGGTTCGCCGTCACGATCGCAATTTGTTTCGCGCTTGCATCGTTCGCCGCGGCACAGGTTGGCCTGATTCAGCTCAGCGAAGACACTTTCAGCAACACGTCCAGCCAGCACGCGACGGAGGTCGAGCCGAGCGCCTTCACCTGGGGATCCACGATCGTCGCCGGTTTCCAGGTCGCGCGCATCTTCGGAGGAGGAGGCGCGGATATCGGCTTCGCCACTTCCACCGACGGCGGCGTGCACTGGACCAGCGGATTTCTGCCGGGCATCACGGTGTATCAGGGCAACGGGCTCTACCAGGCCGCGAGCGACGCTTCGGTCGCTTATGACGCCCTGCACGGGGTGTGGCTGATTTCGACTTTGCCAATCGGCAACGCGACGGCCGTCGCCGTGAGCCGCTCGACCGATGGTATCCACTGGAGCAATCCTAATTTTGTGACGAAAACAGGCGGGCCCGACAAGAACTGGATCGTGTGCGACAACAGTCCGTCCAGCAAGTTTTATGGGCATTGCTACTCCGAGTGGGACAGTACCAGTGCCGGCGACTTTATTCAGATGAGCACGTCTACCGACGGGGGAATCACCTGGAGTCCCGCAGTCGCGACGCAGGGACAGGATTTCGGAATCGGCGGTCTGCCGCTGGTGAAGCCCAATGGGAAAGTAATCGTACCGATCCTCAGCTTCAGCGGATTTGTGATGGCCTTCAGTTCCACGAATGGCGGACAGAGCTGGACCAAGGCGGTGAACGTCGGTCAATTTATTAATCATGCGGAGGCGGGCGGGATCCGGAGCGCTGGTTTGCCATCGGCCGCGATTGATGCCAGGGGAAAAGTCTATGTAGCGTGGCCCGACTGCCGCTTTCGCTCCAGCTGCTCGGCGAATGACATCGTCTTCAGTAAGTCAGGGAGTGGGACGGTATGGAGCGTGGTGAAGCGTGTTCCGATCGATCCGGTGACGAGCACCGTCGACCGCTTCATCACGGGTATGGGAATCGAGCCCGGCACGTCTGGCACGACTGCGCACGTGGGGCTGGTTTATTACTACTATCCTGTTTCAAATTGTGGAAATAACTGTTCGCTGTTCGCAGGATTTATTCAATCGTCTAATGGCGGTGGGAAGTGGAGCCCGGCGCAGCTACTGGGTGGGCCGATGAGTCTGAGCTGGTTGCCGGACACATTTTCCGGACGCATGGTGGCGGACTACGCGGCAGTGGGATTCGGCGGCGGGAAGGCGTTTCCGATTTTTGCGCTTGCTCACGCGCCAACTGGCTCACTGTTTCATGAGGCAATCTATACAACCGCAACCGGATTAGGAGCTGAAGGGCCGGAACTGGAGCAACTCAGTTCTTCCGAAGGCCGCCCCGAGCCGAATGCCAAGTCAGATCATGTGCTCAGGCCATTCGTTGACAACGAGATTCCGCAAGCCAGTCAGCCACCCAAGTGATTCATAATTCAGATGACCGGAGTTTCCCGGACTGCTTCTAAGAGGCGTTCAATATCTTCCTGCGAATTGTAGAAGTGGCAGGAGACTCGAATTCCTCCTACGTGGGAGGTATATCTCACCGAAACCAGAATCTTGCGCTCTTGCAGACGAGTCATGAGCCCGACGTTTTGGACGGCGGTGCCAACCGAAAGCGTGACGATGCCGGATCGGTTTTGCGGAGCGCGTGGCGTTATGACTTCGATCCCGAGCGCGTCGAGTCCTTTCAGCAAGGAGTCGGTCAGGCCGCGGATATGCATTTCGATTTTTTCCGCGCCCAGGTCCTGAATCAGTTTCAGCGACGCCGCCAGTCCGATCGCACCCGGATAATTTGCAGTACCTCCAGTTTCGAAGCGGCGGGCGGTCTGAACGTACTCGTAGTTCTGGACAGGCATGATGGACGGGGCCTGAAAATATTCGCCCCAGCCGCCATCGGGATCTTCGATATCAAGATATCCAGCAGTGGGCGGGTGCAGTCGCGCTTGCGACTCGCGATTGATATAGAGAAATCCGCAACCGAAGGGTGAGTTGAGCCACTTGTGGCCGCCACAGGCCAAAATGTCGACCGGAGTTTCCCGCACGCTGAGCGGGATGGCGCCAAGTTGCTGGATGGCATCCACGATCAGCCAGATGCCGCGCTCGCCGCAAAGCCGGCTGAAGGCAGCGAGATCCAGACGGTACCCATTTGTCCATTGCACTGTGCTAATGGCGATCACACGCGTTCGCGGGGTGATGCAGGCCTCGAAATCTTCCGCGCGGACTTCGCCCTTGTGGTTGGGGACCACGTCAATCTCGATCCCGTCTATCTTCTTCTGTGTCCACGGGACGGCGACCTGGAGGAATTCGAGGTCGGATAGGAGCACGCGATCGGCAGCCTGAAGCGGGATTGCATCGGCGGCGAGCGATAGTCCGTGCGTTGTGCTTTCGACCAGCGCGATCTCATCAGGATGCGCTCCGATTAGAGCCGCACAGGCCGGGCGGGCCGCCGCCCTCATCTCGTCCATAAAAATGTGATGGTGTGTCGAGGACGCCAGCGGACAGATCATGGCGAGATCGAGAAACTTGTCGATCGCCTCGACCGCCGGACGCGGCGCCAGCGAAACGCAAGCGGCATCGAGGAAAGTCTTGTCGAGCAGTCCGGGAAAGTGCTGGCGGGCGTGGATCATTCCAGCGATTTAATCACAGAACCAAACAGGAAAATAAAGGCGACCTAGATGGCAGCCGCTTGCCCGCGCCGTTTTGCCTGAATCTCGATATACACGTTGATCAGCGACACCGCGGCAGGAGGCCGATGGTTTGCGGTGTGACGTGGCCCAGCTTTTCCTGCATCTCGCGTGAGAGGCCGCTGACAGCGCGGTAGTCGAACCACTCCGGGATACGGCGCTGCTCGGCCTTCTTCAGACGGTCAATGGCGCGCTGCTGCTGGTCGAGATAGCCGGCATATTTGATTTCGGTTTCGATAGATTTGAGTTCGTTGCGGATGTCGGAGGGCAGGTGGTTAGCAGTTAAGGGTTGCTGCTTCGTGGGGCCCGCCAAGAAATCGGGCGCAAGATCACGCAGCACCAGGGCAAGTTGTTCGATCGAAATTCGGGGGCGCTTCAGGATTTGCGCTAAAGGCTGACCGAGTGTTGGCCGCAGGTCGTCGTCCAATGACACGCTACTCAGCGATTGGCGCGGGGTTTGGTCGGCGGAGACGAAGCGCTCCAGCATCTGCCCGGTGAGCTTCGTCTGCTCGAGAAGCTGCTTCATCCGTTCTAACCGCTGCTGCTTGGACTGGAACTCGGCCCAGGCTACTTCGGAGATCAGGCCCACGCGGCGACCGTGCGGAGTAAGACGCAGGTCGGCGTTATCGATCCGCAGATGCAGGCGAAACTCAGCGCGCGACGTGAACATTCGGTAGGGCTCATTTGTGCCCTTCGAAATCAGATCGTCGATCAGAATGGCCGTGTATGCTTCCGTCCGGTCAAGGATGAGCGGCGGCTCGCCCTTCACTTTCAACGCGCCATTAATGCCCGCCATGATCCCCTGGCAGGCGGCCTCTTCGTAACCGGACGTTCCATTGATCTGTCCGGCGAGGAAGAGACCTGAGATCTTTTTCGTTTCGAGCGTTCGATGTAATTCGGTGGGATCGATCGAGTCGTACTCGATGGCATATCCGGGACGCATCATCTCGGCATTGTCAAGGCCCGGAATAGACTTCAGAATGGCGAGCTGCACGTCGATCGGCAGCGACGTACTCATGCCGTTGACATAGATTTCGTGCGTGTTCAGACCCTCGGGCTCAAGAAAAAGTTGGTGCGTGATCTTGTCGGGGAATTTAACGATCTTGTCTTCAATCGATGGGCAGTAGCGCGGGCCGATTGACTGGATCTGTCCGCTGTACATCGGCGAGCGGTGAACGTTTTCGCGAATGATGCGATGCGTCTCGTCGGTCGTGAACGCGATGTAGCAGGGGACCTGCGTGTCGTGATGAACGACGCGCCTGGTGCGAAAACTGAATGGCGTAGGATCGGCGTCGCCGGGCTGCTCGGTGAACTTCGACCAGTCGATGGTGCGGCCGTCAAGGCGAGGCGGGGTGCCGGTCTTGAGACGGCATCCGCGCAGCCCGAGTTTCTTCAGTGCTTCGCCCAGGAGCACGGCATTTGGTTCTCCCGAGCGTCCAGCCGGATATTGCTGCTCGCCACAGTGAATCAGGCCGTTGAGAAACGTACCGGTGGTAATGATGACCGCGCTTGCGGAGACGCGGCGACCGTCGCGGAGAAGGATTCCCCGGATGGTACGATCGTTGGCGACGGCGTCGTTGATCCCTGGTCGCTGGTCGTCGGCAAAATCTTCTTCCCCGGTTTGGCCTGGATGAGAGTCCCGCTCAGGCTTCGCGGACGACAGACGACTAGCGACTGACGACGAATCTTCCAGAATCACATCCGCTACTTCCGCCTGTTTGATCGTCAGATTCGGCTGCGATTCGAGAAGCTCGCGCATCTTGAGGCGATAGGCCTGCTTGTCGCATTGGGCCCGAGGAGACCAAACAGCCGGGCCTCGTGATGTGTTGAGAAGGCGAAACTGAATTCCAACGGCGTCGGTGATCTCGCCCATGATGCCGCCGAGCGCATCAACCTCGCGGACGAGATGTCCCTTGGCGATGCCGCCGATTGCGGGGTTGCAGGACATCTGCGCGATCAGATCGACGTTTAACGTGAAGAGCGCGGTCTTCAGCCCCATGCGGGCAGAAGCCATCGCAGCCTCGCATCCGGCATGCCCGGCACCGACTACCGCTACGTCGAAATGTTCGTTAAATGGCTGCATTTCAATTGGTGTTACAGGCGGGATACCGTCTGTTTTCCTGCGCAACGGTATGCCGATGCTTTCATGGACATAACAATGCCGCGTCTTTCAATCCTATTTTGATTGTACGTGATTTTGGCGGGTGAACACCTTGTCATACCGCGGGGCAGTCCGTAATATTGAAAGTTCCCTGAGGTGACCATGACCACAGAACTTTTCCTCTCCCGTCTCGATGAGTGCATTCACAAATACGACTTGCTCTGCCATCCTTTTTACAAAGCGTGGTCGGCCGGCGAATTAACTCGCGAGGATCTATGCGAGTATGCGCAGGACTATTACCATCACGTTGAAGCGTTCCCGACTTATCTGGCGGAGCTGGCAATGCGTCTCGATGAAGGCGATCTCCGCAGAGTGGTGCTGGCGAACATGACTGAGGAGAAAGGCGGGGACGGAGTAACTGCCTCAGAGCAGACATCGCATTCCGAGTTGTGGCTCGATTTTGTCGAAGGCTCGGGTGGAAAACGCACTCCAAGGCAGCAGCCGGTTGAGGAAATTCGCGGACTGATTTCGCACTTCCATCGCGTGGCCAGCGAGGGCACACCGGAAGAAGCGCTGGCGGCGTTTTACGCATACGAATCGCAAGTTCCTCGTGTCGCGGTGGAGAAAGATCGCGGCCTGCGCGAACTGTACGCAGCGGATGAAAAGGCGCGCGCATATTTCACTCTGCACGCTACCGCCGACATTTACCACTCGCAGGTCTGGCGCAAGCAACTGGAGAAGCACATCGCTGCCAATCCTGAAAACGCGGAGAAAGCCCTTGCGGCGGGTGAGAACGCAGCTAAAGCACTCTGGACCGCGCTGGATGGAATCGAGGCGCGGCGCCAGACACGGGTCGCGGCCTAGATCGAGGTCTGAAGGAAGAGGTCAGATTGCAGAAGTGAAGCCCTGCGGTCCCGCCGCGGCGTTGTGCCAAAGAGTTTTACCTGCGTACTTCAAGACATTTCCAACCATGGCTCTTCCGATTCCGATCCGGGTGCGCGGTGACGCTCAAGAAACTGTTGAGCTGAAACACACGCTGGCGGCGCACCATCCGGAATTGCCGCCCGTTTATTCCACGCCTGACATGATTCGCCTGATGGAGACGGCCTGCTTCAAGGCGCTGCAGCCTTATTGTGAAGAAGGCGAAATCACGGTTGGCATTTCGATCCACGTCGAGCATCGCGCCGCTAGCGGAGTCGGTATGCATATTCGAGCCACGGCCGAACTGGAGTCTTTCGACGGGCGCTTCTACATCATGCGAGTGGAAGCACATGACGGGATACAGGAGATCGGGCGCGGAACGGTGGGCCGCGCGGTGGTGCACGTTCCGAGTTTTCTTGAGCGCATGCGGGAAAAGGCGCGCGGCGGCTAAATATTTTCCGGCGATATTTTAGCTGGGCAGGAGATCATTATTTCTCAGGCTGACAAAGCACAGAAGTTCCGGGAGCTACATCGCGGCTCGCGTCCTCTTGTCCTGGCAAACGTCTGGGACGTTGCAAGCGCGCGCATCATCGAGGAAGCCGGCTATCCGGCGATTGCGACCACCTCCGCAGGTATCGCCTATTCGCTGGGATATCCAGATGGACAGCGGATTCCGCCAGAGGAGATGCTGGCCCGTATCGGACGAATAGCCCGCGCGGTACAGGCCCCCGTGACGGCCGATATCGAGGCGGGCTACGGCTCCCGTCCGGAAGACGCTGCCAGAACGACGCTGGAGTTGATTCAAGCCGGAGCGGTTGGGATGAATCTGGAAGATCTTAGCGGTGACGCCGATCGCCCATTGCTGGACATCCAGCGCGCAGTCGAAAAGATTAAAGCCGCACGCGAAGCCGCAACGCATTCGCGAGTGCCGGTCGTCATCAATGCTCGCACCGACGTGTACTTGCTTCCAACGACAGGAGACGCCGAAGCTCAGTATTCCGAAGCCCTCCGCCGGCTGACCGCATACCGAGATGCAGGCGCCGATTGCGTCTTCGCTCCGGGTCTAAAGGATCCGGAGATCATCGCTCGGCTTGTTAGGGACTTACAATGCCCGCTCAATATCCTGGCTACGACTGGATCGCCGCCGATTCCAGAACTCGAAAAGATAGGAGTTGCGCGCGTGAGCCTGGGATCGGGTCCGATGCGCGCAACGCTGGGGCTGCTCCGGCGAATGGCGGAAGAGTTGAAGACTAGCGGAACGTTCGCAGGGTTGGATGCCGCGATTCCTTACGCCGAAGTGAACGACTTGCTGGATCGCAAGGCCAAATTCTAGGTCACCCAGCGTTTACGCATTCACCAGATTCATCATGTGCTCGGGATAACGTTGGCCCGACGCGGCATCTCTCGGAAACACTTCGTTCAAGCGGCGCAAATCATCGATCGTCAATTCGATTTCCACGGCGCCAACGTTCTCCTCAAGATATTTGCGGCGCTTGGTGCCAGGTATGGGGACAACGTCGTCGCCTTGCGCCAGCACCCATGCCAGCGCGAGTTGCGCGGGCTGGCAATTCTTCTCGCGTGCCATCAGTTCGACTTGCTTCACGAGATCGAGATTCTTCTGAAAATTCTCGCCCTGGAAGCGCGGTGAGAAGCGGCGGTAATCGTCGGCTTCGAGGTCTTCGAACTTCTTGAACTGCCCGGTCAGGAAACCGCGGCCCAATGGACTATAGGCAACAAATCCGATCCCGAGCTCGCGGCAGGTCGGTAGAATCTCTTCTTCCGGATCTCGCGTCCATAGTGAGTATTCGGTTTGCAGCGCGGTGATGGGATGCACGTTTACAGCCCGGCGCAGGGTATTGGCGCTGGCTTCCGACAGTCCGATGTAGCGAATCTTGCCTTCTTCGACCAGTTCCGCCAAGGCTCCTACGGTTTCCTCGATCGGCGTATTGGGATCGACGCGGTGCTGGTAGTACAGGTCGATGTAGTCGGTGCCGAGCCGTTTCAGGCTGGCCTCGCATGATTTTTTCACATACTCGGGCCTGCCGCTCACTCCGCGGACGTTCGGATCCTTGGGATCGCGAACGATTCCGAACTTGGTGGCCAGCACGACTTCGTCGCGCTTGCCTTCGATGGCGCGTCCGACGAGTTCTTCATTCTTGTAGGGACCGTACACGTCGGCGGTATCGAGAAAGTTGATGCCAAGTTCGAGCGCGCGATGAATGGTGGCGATCGATTCGTCGTCATCGCGGCCGGAGTAGAACTCCGACATGCCCATGCAGCCAAGTCCGAGGGCGGACACTTCCAAGCCGTCGCGGCCGAGTTTGCGGGTTTTCATGAGTGCTCCTTGGTAAGACTCAGAAAGATAATGGGAGACGAAGCAGGACTAATAACACTTTATAGATGCCGAAGGGCAGAGAAAGGAGTCGGAGGCGCGGAAATTTCTTGTGGTCTATTTCTCGAGCGTTGCGGAGCCGATCAGATCGACGAAGAGATCGTTCCGTTCGCAGCAGCGCGGTTCACGCGCTCGAGGGTCGCAAGCACCTTGACGCCGCTGTACATCCGATAGAGCGCCCAGCCGTGGAAAGCCACTGAAAGAATGTCTTTGAAGGCGAGCAGGATGAGCGCGTCTACAACGTAAAGAGCCATGCCAGCGAAAAAGGCCCACTTCGCTCCCTTCCGAGCGAAGTTCCAGAACAGAACGAACACACCAGCGATCATGCCGTTGATGATGAGATCGACCAGGATGCCCGCACCGCCGGAACCGTGGGCGAGTGCGTCCACAATCTGCGTCAGGCCAAGTCCGAAGATGAAGTGAATGCTGGCACCGGCCATGGAGAGCACCGAGTTCACCAGGGAGAGTCCGGCGATGACGATAAACCAACTGCTGCTGCCTTTGAGCGCCTGCTCCGCCTGAAGTTTCTGCGCGGGGTCAGTGCTGGGCTTGCTCATTCCAACTGCAGGACTCGCCATACGGTCTCCTCGGCCCACGATCGTGGACTGGGCGCGACGATAGCATGGTTTTCTCGGAGGCCAAGGAATCGAAAGTGAGTGAACGGTCGGCGCGGTTGAAGGGCTGCAGAATCAGTGGGTTGCACCGAAGCGCGACCATCGGTACACCAACATGATGAACAACACGAAGAACAACGGCGTCGGACAAGAGTGTCCGACCTACATCACCCGTATTAGGGGCTTGATGGCTTCCGCTACGTCGCCGATTTTGAGTGCGGGGATTCCCTGTTCATTCAGATCGAGGACAAGTTTTTCGCAATCGTTTGGGGCGATCGAAATGAATAGCCCGCCAGCGGTCTGCGGATCGAACAGAAGAGTCTTGAGATCCTCGGCAATTTCCGCTTCATAGCTCACCAGGCACTCGGCAAATTCGCGATTGGCATTCAGGCCGCCGGGAATGTGGCCGGCGCGAACACATTCCAGGGCACCGGGCAGAATGGCGAGATTGCTTGAGAACAATCGCAACGAGACATTGCTGGCCAAGGCCATTTCCCGGGCATGGCCGATCAGGCCGAAGCCGGTGATGTCGGTGAGAGCATGAATCGGAGACTTGTCGTTGGTCGTTCGTCGTTGGTCGTTCGCGCGTGCTATGAGCTCGGCCGCGGTTTTGTTGAGCGTCGTCATGGAGCGTACCGCCGCGTCGATCCACTCCTGCTCGGCTACTCCTTTCTTGATGGCAGTTGAGATCACGCCGGTGCCGAGTGCTTTCGTGAAGATAAGTGCGTCCCCAGGCCTAGCGCCGTGATTGGCCAGGACTTTTTTGGGATGGACCACACCCGTGACTGAGTATCCGAACTTGGTTTCGTCATCGCGAATACTGTGCCCGCCGATTACTGTGCATCCGGCCTCCATCATTTTCGAAAGCCCGCCCGCGAGAATTCTCTCCAGAATTTCAAGATCGCCTTTTTCGGGAAAGCAGACGAGTGCGAGCGATGTAAGCGGGCGGCCGCCCATGGCGTAAACATCGCTCAGCGCGTTAGTCGCGGCGATCTGACCGAAAGTGTAGGGATCGTCGACGATGGGCGTGAAGAAGTCCACCGTCTGGACGAGCGCCTGCTCGGGCGTGAGTTGATACACGCCGGCGTCGTCGGCATGATCGAAGCCGACTAGCACGTTGGGGTCCTGTTGCCGGGCTAATTTCCCAAGCACTGTGTCCAGCGCCGCCGGACTCAGCTTGGACGCTCAACCCGCAGCTTTAACGGACTCCGTCAGACGGAATGGTTTGGTTTCTGGCACGAGAGGATTGTACTGGACTGTAGGTCACCCCCTCTTTTCCGATGCTGTTAGCTCTAGTTTGAATTGATTTGAAGTGAAACTGAAAGTACCGTGGAAGCGAACACAAACTGCAAGTGCGCCGGACAAGAATGTGCCTACCCGTTCACCTGGTTCTCACGTCGGTGATCTGCATCTCGGGGTAGGCGCGGTTCCATTGTGACGAGATGCTTTCGAAAGTGAGCCGGAAAGGTTTGCTTTGGCTGGGGGCCAGCGGAGAGAGATTGAGGTCGACCGCTTCGTCGTATGGTCCGCCGGTGTGTAGGACGCGCAACGGCAACTCTTCGCGCTGGGCGGTTTGTCCCATGTCGTCTTTGAACGTCACCTGCACTACGGCGTGGATCACCGTCTTGTCTCCGGCATTGGTCACCGTACCATCAAGATAGCTGACGGTGGCGCCGACAAAATTCTGTGCCGCGCTGGCTTTCAGATCGGAAAATTTCAGGCTGGCCGCATAGGGCGGAGGCGGGGCGGGTGGTTTCTGCTGAGAGCGGAGAACCAGCACGAGGATGGTGACGACGACGGCGACAATGAACAGGCCGATCAGAACCGGCCGGAGGCTGGATTCTTCCGGTTGCCGGGTTGGAGTCGTCTGAAGCAGACCGTCCATCGCCAAAATTGTACTCCCTGCGCGGAAATCCAAACAAAGCAAACCACTTCTACAGACTTCTAACCAAGTTAACCAGCCGCCGGAAGTTAAAGACCCCGTTAAGTTTGGGGCGTTCCCGGGTGATTACTGTATTGGCTCGAAACTGGTTGTGCCCTAAATATTTTTGCACTGCTCTATGACGGTGTTACGATGGAAATGCATTTGCAGTCACAATTTAGACACCTCAGCAGGAGGCCTCCCCCCATGTGGCGCCCTGAAACTGAAGAGCCCATGCACCTGAATTGGGTTGCGATATGTTCGTTCACCGGATCGGTTGTGTTGAGTATGGCGATCTGGGTAGGTTTATTCCGGGCCTATGAACATCTGGTGAAGTAGCGGGCCGTTGGTTTGCCCGCTCTCGATCACCGATCGTAATGCAGCAACGAGAAGACGTCGTAGTTCGCCAGCTTTTCCCTTCCTTTTAGAAAATCCAGTTCCACAACGAATGCGAGGCCGGCAATTTCGCCTCCGAGGTTGCGCACCAGTTCCGCAGTTGCTGCGGCGGTTCCACCGGTCGCCAGCAGATCATCCACGATGAGTACGCGCTGGCCTTTCACGATTGCGTCTTTGTGTATCTCGAGCGCGTTGCTGCCGTATTCCAGTTCGTAGCTGATCTTGACCGTCTCAGCGGGCAACTTGCCAGGTTTACGCACCGGCACGAATCCTGCATTCAGGCGATAGGACAGCGCGGGACCGAAGATGAAGCCGCGAGCTTCCATGCCGAGAACGAGGTCGATTTCTTTCCCGATGTAATTCTCGGAGAGCGCGTCGATCAGGGTAGCGAATCCGAGTTTGTCTTTGAGTAGAGTGGTGATGTCATAAAAAAGGATGCCCTTCTTGGGGAAGTCGGGAACCTCACGGATCAGGTTTTTCAGGCCATCACAGTTCGCGGTCTTGCTCGCCATCTACCAGGCTCCTTCGATTCGAAATGCGGTTAATCCTTTGATCGGTTCGGCTTCGGATTCTTCGACATCATCCACACGCGCCGCTCGCGGTCCTTCGCGAAGGCGAGAGCGTAATCCAGACAGCTGATCTCGCGTACCCATCGCGAGCACTTCCACGGTTCCGTCGGACCGGTTGCGGACCGATCCGGCTATGCCGAGAATATGAGCTTCCCGCTCGACGAACCAGCGGAAGCCTACGCCTTGCACGCGTCCGCGGACGAGAAAGCGGCGGGCTTGAGTTGTGGGTTGATCCGCCACAATAGTCTTTAAAACACTCTTCCGGGACCTTTCCCCCAGCGGTCGACATCACAGGGAGAATTCCCTGACAAGCTACGGAAACCAAAAAAAGTCGTAGGGGTCCTTCGACTACACACAAACTTCGCTTCCCGAAGTTCGTGTTCCGCTGAGGGACAGAAATAAAAACACCACCGAAGATACTACGCTCGCGACAGGTATGTTCCTTCAGCGGTGTCCACTTTGATTTTCTCGCCTTCGTTAATGAAGGGCGGAACCTGCACCACTAAGCCGGTTTCGGTAGTGGCGGGCTTGGTGACGCTCGATGCGGTTGCGCTCTTCAGGCCGGGCTCGACTTCGGTGACGGTCAGAATCACCGTCTGCGGCAACTCGATACCGACGGCCTTGCCGTCGAAGAATTCCACCTTGATCGGCAGGTTCGGAGTGAGATACTCCACGGCATCGCCCAGGATTTCGCGTGTCAGGTGAGTCTGCTCGTAATTGGAAGTGTCCATGAAGTAATAGCTGTCGCCATCGGCGTACAGGAACTCCATTTCAACTTCGTCAACGTTGACTTTTTCGATCGGATCGGGCGAGCGGAAGCGATGCTCGAACATGGCGCCGGTGCGCAGGTTGCGCAGTTTGGCCTGGATGAAGGCGCGCAGGTTGCCGGGAGTACGGTGCTCCACGCTGAATACTGAGTGCAGATCATTGTTGTGCTTGATGATCATGCCGGGGCGCATCTGGGTCGCGGGAATCGACATTGCTGGTTTACATCTCCTTCTCTCTTCGTAAGGAATTTCTCGGCAGCGGGGCGGGAATGCAGAGCGTCCGCCGCTCTCGGGGGTTAACAACTTATTTTACACAGGGTTCGCGGGTTCGGGAAACGCGCGGGTTATCGCGTCAACCACGAGAGGAGCGAAAAACGCTGCGGGCGGTAATGGTAGAGATCGGCAACCTGCTGGACGTATCCGCGCAACTGGCGCTGGTCTTCTTTCTGCAAGTGGTTGTTGATCAGGTTTCGGGTTCCAAAAGGATCGTGCGCCAGATCGTAGTATTCGTAGGTCCCTTCCATCTCGTTGGCCACGAACAGGTCTTGTCCCTGGCGGCCAAGCAGTCCATAGATCGGACCATAGCAAACGGCAACCAGATAGGAATCACGTTGAAAACGGTCGTGCTCTTCGCGCGATTGGGTAAACAGCGGGCGGCCAAATCTCGGATCATCGGCAATCGGCCCGTGTCCCAGCAAGTAGTAGAGCGTCGGAGTTACGTCGATGTTAAAAGCAATCGACTCCGGATCGTAATACATGCTCTTCCTCATCGCTGTGGGAAGGTGAAAAATGAGCGGGACTTTCAGTACCTCGGGATGCAAGCCGAACGCATGATTGGTATGGCCAAAATCGCCGTAGGACTCGCCGTGATCCGCGGTCAGCACGACAATACTGTTGTCATAAAGCCCGCGAGTTTTGAGATATTTGATGAATTTTCCGAAGCAGCCGTCGAGGCGGTTGATCTCTGTTGCCGCCGAAGCGTAGAAACCGGGATACTGCTCTGCGCTCGGTGGACGCACTGCGCGCGCGCGTTCCAGGGAAACTACGTGAATGTTCTGAGGTTGGGTGTAGAGGAAGATCGGACGGGTTTTGTCGGTCCGCTGGTCGATCATCTCCTGAGCCTCCGGAGCGGTTCGGCAAAGGTCCTGATCGGCCCAGTTGGTCATTGACGCGTCCAGCCGATGCAGTTGAGGCGGCGTCTTCAAGAGCAGGCGAAGAACCGTATCTACGGTCACGTACTGGTCGTAACCGTCAGTCTCGACGAGCTTCTCGAGATTGTTCATCGGCGAAAATGGCTGGACGTAGTGCTTATGCAACATCATCGTGCCAGCCCAGATGGCAGGTTCGGAGAGGGTCGTCCCGGCATAGCGCGTGAACGAATTGCGCATGACGGTACTCTCGGACGCGAACTGCGCAATATTGGGGGTGAACGTCACTGCAGGATTGTAGGGCGACACATAATCTCGCCGGAGACTGTCAACCACGATGATAAAAACATTCGGCTTGGACGCGGTGGTTGGCTTCAGGTCCGGCACCACCTTCACGTCAACGGGTTGGACGACGCCCGGAATGCCGGTTTGTTCTTTCAGAAACACGCACAACGCGTCGCAGGGTTTCTCCTCAGCGACCGTCCACAAATCGCGGATTGCGGCGTAAGAAGCATCGAGCGAATTGTGCCGCGAGGTAGCTTCCACGAATTCGGCGCCGCCCATGCTCTTCTGCCAGCGCATACTTCTTTGCGAAACCTGATACGTGAAAAAGGCTCCGGCACTTAGCGCCAACAAGAGCCATGCCGGGTTGCGCCGAGTAACTTTTGGCTGCCAAATGCGGACCGATAACGATAGCGCCATGATCCACAGCACAACGGACCACAGCTTGGCCAAGACGGAATTCCAATCCATCACTCCGATCAGCGCCGGAACGACATAGATTGCCGCTAAGAGAACCAGCGCGAGCGCGGCGTTTTGCACAGCGGGCCTATCCCGCCAGCTTTGAAGCTGCGCTTCCTTTTTGTCTCGCCCAAAATTTGCGCCGGCAATCAGTCCGCCTGTGAATGTCACGAGCGAGACGGCGACGGCCGCGGAATAAATGGCGGCTTCGGCACCGGTGAAGGGGATGCTCGCTAGCAGCACGCGCTGGAACAATAGTCCCAGGCCTACGATGGCGGAGAGCGAATACGCCAGCCTCAATCCAAAGCGGGGGGATAGCTTCTCGGCCAGACGGCCGGCGGCGTTGAAGGCAGAAACGGCGAAGAGGGCGAACAGGACATGGACTAGCAACGCCCAACCCCATGTAGTGAAGTCGACGGGCTTGAGAGTGAATGCTCGTCCTGCGATTTCCGATCGCAGCCAGGCGCTGGCGGGGTTCAATAATGCCACAGCCAGCCCGGAAATAAGCGCGGCGCGGATGGGTACCTGGATTAGCTTTGTAGAAAACTTATTCTCCCCCTCGGAATGCTCGCAGTAGTCCAGAATGCCGATCCACAACAATGGGAACAGCAAAGCCAGACTCCATAGAAAACTCAAAGAATCGCTGCGAACATGAGAAAACGGCCGATCGACTAAGAAATAAATGCCCAGCAATGCGTGAGCGCCAAGAAACTCAATGGCCAGACGTCGAGTCACACCGCTGTAGGCTTGCCAGAGTCCTACAGCAAGGGCGGCAAGCGCTGCCCAATAAATGTAGGGATGCCAGGCGATAAACATCACCAGCCATGGCTGAAATGGAGCCTGGATAAATGCGAAATAGAGATCCGGTATGTAGGCCAGAAGACAATAGATGGATGTGAGAAGCGCAAAAGTTCCGAAGATTGCACGGGCAGCGATGGGAAACCAGCCCGGGATGTTTCGATTGGTCATCTGGCTCAGCAGGAAGATCCAGGTACGAGAATATTGGACCGGAAGTGTGTAGGAAAAATGACGAACGTAACTTTGCCGCTGCGATTCGGTGCCGAACCGGCCGGGCTAGGGCGTGCTACATTGGGAAAGCAGTCCGACTCGACATGGAAACTATTCAGAAAGCCGTCGTTTCGCGTTCGCCTGCATTCCGGTCCGCCCGTCAGATCATTCTTTTTGCGAGAAACTTCCTGAAGTATCCGACGATGCTGGGGTCGGTGATCCCGAGTTCGCCTTTTCTCGTGAACCAACTGCTCTCGCGCTTTGACTGGGCGCGCGCCTCGGTGGTGGTTGAATACGGTCCGGGCATTGGCAACATCACATGCGAGATTCTCAAACGTATGCGGCCGGATGCGGTGCTAGTCGCCATTGAGTTGAATCCGGATTTCGTTCGTTTTTTGCGCGAGGAGATCGATGACCCGCGGTTGAGAGTTGTGGAAGGTTCCGCGCTCGACATTCGCGAGACCCTGACTCGCCTGCAGTTGCCCATGGCGGATTACGTGATCTCCGGCATTCCGTTCTCCACACTCCCCGATCAGTCACGATCCGATATCCTGCGGGAGAGCCGTGAGATGCTGCGTTCGGATGGCGCCATGCTCGTCTATCAGTTCCGTCGTACCGTGTTGCCTCATCTGAAGCGGCATTTCGGACGTGTACAGGAAGATTTTGCGGTTTTGAACATCCTTCCGGCGCGTATTTTCCACTGCACCTTATAGGCGCGAGCACTGTTTCCGCTGAATCATTTCACTGTCTGCCCGCAACGACACTTCGTGTTCGGGCGCGAGCGGCAATTTTCGAGTAATCGGCCACTGGACGGATACCCAGGGTGCCTAACCATTTCCCGCGGAGGGGTCTAAAATAGGCTCCTGGAGGTCTTTATGCGCACTGGGAAATATGAGACGTCAGAGAGCGGCAACAGCGCAGTCGGAACCGCCGTTTCTTTTTTGCTGATTGGTCTGGGAATAGGCGCGGCAATGGGTATGTTACTGGCGCCGAAATCGGGCAAGCAGATTCGGAAAGACCTGCGGCGCTCTTACGACGACACGATGGATACGATCTCCGACTGGACCGACGACGCGAAAGAACGCTTCGAGGAAGTCGTTGAAAAGGGCGCGGGGCTTACGGAACAGCTCCGTGAGAAAGCCGAACCGCTGACTCGACGGCTGCGTCGCGACTAGCTGCAGTAAAGATGCGCTTTGCGAGGCCCGCCTTGCGACGTTTGGTTCGCTGCCGGCGGAAGATGCGGCAAGGTGCGTCTCTATGGATCGCTCAAGTTACGGCTGGGGCTGGTCAACATCTTCGAGCGTCTTTTTCTTCTTGCGCACGGTGCGGATGACAATTCCCACCGAGAAAACGCCGTTGTCCTGCTTCTGCTTTCCGAAAAGACGCGTTTGGAGATAGTCGGCCTTGAAGCGTAGGGCAAACCGCGGGTTAATGTTGTAGTCCACGCCACCGCCGGCCAGCAGACCCAACCCCCCGCTGGTTTCGGCGACCAGCCTCCCGTCTTGGTCATGCGCCTCCCCACGAACTCCTGCGTGACCAAACATCAATTCGCCAAATGGAGTAAAGCGCTCGGATTTGCGGTAGGGGAATTGCACGCCGCCAAGATAGTTATAGAGTTTGGTGTTTACGTTGAAAGTGGGCTCGTCTCCAGGCGGGCAGAAGTTGCCGTCCGGGCAGGTGGGAAAGGGTGCCGGCACTGCGCGCGGGATCTTTGAGGTTCCGTAGAGTCCATTCCCTTCGAAGACGAAGCCCAACCAAGTAGCAACATTTATACCGAGCGAGACATTCCAGCCATTCGGGCGCGCAATGTGTCCCGAGTTGAACGACTCGGTCATGCCATACGAATAGCCGCCAAAGAGTTCGGCGCGAGGATAGGTCGGTGCGGGCGGCGGAGTTACTCCAGGAATCTGCGCCCATGATGCCCCGCACAGCGCAGCCACTGCCGCCAACACTCCCAGCGATCTCCTCACGATTCCTCCTTGAAATTCATTGACCCGATGCCAGTACCCTATTGCCATTGAATCCGCATTGTTCTGGGTGCTGGGGCACTAGGTGCCGGGACTGCTTTTCCAAACGCCGTATTGTAGTGAAGCTGAATCTCGCCGCAGGTGCCCTGCTCGGGTGAATAGACAACACACGTATCAAATGGCCGCGAGTAAACGTGCAGGGACACGGCACGCTGGTTGGTTTCCCGGGGGTTCACAACCCGGTGAACCGGTTCCCGCGGGTCGACGGCGCATGGATTCTCCGCCGTCAGCTCAACTTGATTGGATGCCTCGAGATGACATTTACCTGCCTCAACATTTTCAAATCCAACGCGAAAATTTTCGACTACCAGCTTCCCGATGGGGGCTGCCATCCAGCAATTCTGGTCGCGATGATTGTGTACTGAACTCGCTTGCCCGACCTCCCAGCAAATGGCAATTAGTTCATAAAGCTCAGTCTTGTCGATCAGATTGCGGGTGTAGTGCTGCCGGTTCCAGGTCAGATAGGGCGACAGGCTTTCCTGATCGACGGGTTTCTCCTGCAGGAATGCCCGAATCTCGTCGATCCCGTCGAAAGCTGATGAGGGAAACGATTGGAGGCGAGTCACAAAGTCGGTGATCGGAATACGCATAGAAAATTCGTCGATAGTCGATTGTCGTTAGTCTCCCGCAGAGCCTCGCAGGGCTGTCGGTCGAGCTCGCAGCCAATCCAGCGGTGCGAACGACAAATGGCGAACCACCATCGACCGACCGTTGCAGACCAGTCAGTATATCGGTTCGTGGGCGGGGACGCCCGCGAGACACGGTCATTCCATGAACATGCAATCGCCGTAGGAATAGAAGCGATAGCCCGCCTCGACGGCATGCCGGTAGGCGTTCATCACGAAGTCCTTGCCGCCGAGGGCGCATACCAGCATCAGAAGGGTCGATTGCGGAAGGTGAAAATTGGTGAGCAGCGCATTGACGACTCGAAACTGGTATCCGGGATAGATGAATAGATCGGCTTCTCCCTTTCCGGCATGGACGTGTCCGCCAGAAGATTGCGCGGCATACTCCAGAGTCCGCACTGTGGTAGTTCCGACTGCGACTATTCGTCGCCTGTCTTGTATCGCCACATTGATGACCTGGGCCGCGGCGGTCGAAATTTCGTAGGACTCCCGATGTATTTTGTGATCTTCAACTCGATCCACTCGCACCGGCTGAAATGTGCCAAGGCCCACGTGCAGAGTAATCTCCGCGACTTCAATTCCCCGGTCACGGATGGTTTGCAAGACTTCGGGCGTGAAATGCAGACCCGCTGTGGGAGCGGCTACTGACCCGCGCGCCTGGGCATAGACGGTCTGGTAGCGTTCGCGATCCGGCACCCGATCTTCGCGGTCGATGTAGGGCGGCAGGGGGACGTGTCCGAGGCTTTCGACTTTCGCGAAGAAATCTTCCTTCGGAGCAAACCGGATGCGGCGCTCACCGAAGCTCCCGCGTTCGACGACCTCAGCTTCCAGTTCCACGGGGTGGCCGAAAAAGAGGTACTCTCCGATTCCGATCTTGCGTCCCGGGCGAACCAGACATTCCCATTCGTTTGGTTCGGCCGAAATCTGCCGCGTCAGCAGCACCTCGACCCGGCCGCGCAGGAACTCACGCGTGGCCGGGTTGTTCGGGCTCAAGGGCTGCGCCCGTTGCCCGCTGCGATGGCCGTACAGGCGCGCAGGGAATACACGAGTGTTGTTGACAACCAGGACGTCCCCCGGTTTCAGAAGATTGGGGAACTCTCTGAACCTGCGATCTTGCCAGGACCTCGTCTCGCGATTCAGGTGAAGCATCCGCGATCCGGACCGTTCCGGCAGGGGCTCTTGCGCAATCAGCTCTGGCGGCAGGTCATAGTCAAAGTCGGAGACGAACACCGCGGAATTATAGAGTTGAAGAAGGGGCACTCGGTCCAGATTGCCAATGTAAATGTTGAACAATGACGAATTTTTACAGTATTCGGCCCGATTTGGTTGGAACGTTCGCAGCGCCTGCGGTACCATGACCGGCGGGGCTTGGGCACAAGATGGCGAGCGAGCGACAGCATCGTCTGGCGATCGTCGAATTTGGGCGTCTACTGCACGGTAATGGATTCGTGGCGGCCACGGACGGGAATCTCTCCGTACGGCTGGACGAACGCCGCCTGTTGGTTACTCCCACCTATATGAGCAAGGGCCGGATGCGCCCGTCCGACATAGTGATCGTGGACATGGACGGCAACCGCCTTGCAGGTAAGAGGAATGTTTCCAGCGAGATCGGCATGCATCTGCTGATCTACCGCTTGCGTCCCGATGTGCAGGGCATCGTTCACGCCCATCCGCCGACGGCGACCGGATTTGCTGCATCCGGAATGGACCTGAACCAGCCGCTGGTCTGCGAGGTTGTCGTTGGGTTGGGGGAAATTCCGCTGGCACGATATGGCACGCCCGGCACTCCGGAACTGGCCGAGGCGCTGGAGCCGCTGGTTCCCTCGCACGATGCGATCTTAATGGCCAATCATGGAGTCGTGACCTACGGCTCAGACCTCGAAAACGCTTACATGAAGATGGAAACTGTCGAACACTTCGCCCAGATTGCGCTGGTGACTCACATCCTGGGCCGCGCGCAGCCGCTCGGCGAGAAAGATGTTGAAAAACTTTGGGCGGTTCGACACCGCTATAACAGCGCAGGTAAGTGTGGTTCTGTCAGGATTCCCTCAGCGAGCGACGGTCTTCAGCGCGAAGCCGACTCGAAAGAAACTGCGGACATCCGCCGCTGATGTAGCTCGACACTTTTGTCCGGCGCCGTTTGCGGTTGAATTTCGTCGGTATTGTCCACCGCGATTCAGAATCAAGATCAGCACCCGCGGCAACTGCATCGGACAAGAGTGTCTGACTTCATAGCTTGATTTACTCTCCACCGATCCGGAATCTCATTCCAGCGCGGAAATTTGCTGTGAGTGCCGGGTATCCCACCACTTCGTTGTAATGATCATTGAGCGCGTTGTCGACGGCCAGGTAGGCAGTGATTCGCGAATTAATCGCATACCATCCGCCGAGATCGACGCGAGCGTAGCCGGCGGCGTGATTGAATCCGAGGCCGAAGAAGTCGGAATCGAGCCGGCGGCCGACGAAGCTGGCGCCGAGATTGGCGCCCCAGCGCGATCCAAGGTACGTCAGCAGCAGGTTTCCCGAATGCCTCGGACGCCGCCGCAGCGAATTACCGGCGGCCAGGAAGGGATCGCAGAAATTCTCTAGCGTACAAAGCGGCGCCTCCAAAATTTGCGTCGATGTGTAGGTGTACGCGGCAGTGAGTGAGACTCGCGAACTGAATCTTCCCGTAGCTTGTACTTCCGCACCGTGAGCCATGGAGCTGTTAACGTTCACGTACTGGCCGCGAAACTGCTCGTCGCAGCAACTGAAGTCGATCTGGCGGCGGAAAAGGTTGTTGTAGTAGATCGCGCTCAGCGAAATCTTGCCAGTCAGCAGACTTTGTTCGAGTCCTGTTTCGAAGGAGCGGCTCTGCTCCGCTTTGAGATCCGGGTTCGGTTTTGTAAACGCATCGTTGGGGAAAGATTCTTCGAAACGAGGCTCTTTAATCCCGGTCGCATAGGAAAACCGCAGCCTAGTTCCTGAGAAAAAATTGTCGCCCCTGAGAGCCAGCAGACTCAGTGCCACGCGGGGCACGGCTTTGTCGCCGAAGGTCTCGTTGTGAGCGTACCGGACGCCCGCGATGGCCGACAGGCGCTTCCAGGTGATTCGTTGCTGTACGTAGGCAGCATGATTCAATCGGAGCCCGGGAATGGTCTGGGTGAATTCGAAGGGCGGCGGTGAATGCGTGAAGAATCGGCCATTCTCGTCTTCAAATTCGTAGCCGACGGTGGTCTGTGCCCAACTGCGTGGTGTGTAGTCGCCCTGGTACATGAAACCGGCGCGGTTGATATGGGCAGTAGTTAGGAACGGGCAATCGATGAAAGTGTCGAGACAGCGCCGGCCGGGATCGGGGAGATCGTCCTGGTTCAACCTTTGCGTGTTGTACTCATAGCCTGTCAGGCGGTGTTGCCACCGGGAAGGCCCGGAAACCAACAACTCACCGCTTGCCAGAAAATTGTCAGAGCGGGCACGTTGATCTTCGTCGGGCGGAAGGACTCGGTCGCCATTGAAACTCCATTCTCCCGGCACTCCCGTGCGTCTATTGGAATGCCTGGCATGCGCACGAAAAAGGATTGTCGGATTGATCTGCACTCCAACATTTCCGCCCTGGAGAGCATTCCAGTATTCGGCGTTCGGTCCTTGCCCATTGGTTTGGAATTGATCTGCGAAGGCGTTGTAATCGAACCGTGAGCGGGCGCCGGCTAGGGAAGCGAATCCGTGAGCAGTTCCAAAATTGCCGCCGTCGGCGCCGAAGCGTAATTCCGGCACAGTGGTAGCGCCACTACGGGAGAACACTTGGACCACGCTAGTCATGGCATCGGACCCATACAAGGTGCTCTGCGCGCCACGTTGAAATTCCACGCGGTCAGCTTCCACGAGTGGAACGGTCCCAAAATCAAATGTGCCGCCCGGTTCGTTCACCGGCACTCCGTCGATCACGACCTTGTTGTAGCGCGAGTCGCCGCCACGGACGAACAGAGATCCAAGTCCGCCGCGCTGACCGCTGACATTCACGACCGCTCCCGGAAGAAAGCGGATAGCGTCAGAGAATGCCACCGGCAACATGGTGGTAATTTGTTCTCCGGTCAGCAACGATACGCTGCTGGCGGTCTGTTGTTCAGGAGCGGCCGTGCGAGTAGCGATGACGACAACCGTCTCAGATGCGCCAGCGACCTGTAGCGCGACGATCGCCGTCGAAGACGATTCCTCGATATTTGTCTGGGCCGCTGCAAATCCCGGAGCCAGTACCTCAACGCTCAGGGGTGCAGAAGTATCGACGCTGAAGATGGCGAGGCCTTCGCCAGACGTGGTCCTGACTTGCAGCGGAGCCGATTCACCGACCCGGAACAGCGACACTTGCGCACCGGCGACAGCCGCGGAGTGTGGATCGAGAACCTTGACCTGAAGCTCGCCCGCGAATGCCGGCACAAACAGCAGAAGAGAAATTGCACATCGAACAACCAGGGAGCGGATCATTCCGTCCTCCTTTACACGCGAAAGGGGTTTCAGGTACGGTTCACGCCGGTCTCCTGGCTTGCGAGTAAGGACTTGATTGAGTCCATCTTCTGCGGCCGTCCTTCCCGGGAATCTTCACAACTCCCAGTGGACGTCCGCTGTGTCCTCGCTTACAGTTGCGCGGCAGCGCGGGATTTTCACCCGCTTCCCTCATGGAACCAGCATGGCGCCGGTCCACGATCATGCGCGAACCCAATTTAGAAAGAGCGAAAAACGAATCTCAGAAAATCTACCGGGACGGTCGGTCGCACGTCAACGGTACGAAATAGTTAACAGGGTGGGAATCCTCAGGCGGCCCATGAGTCGAGTCTCTGCATCCCGCCAATATATATCGTATTACGATATAATTGGAAGTTGTATGAAGGTTGCTACCGAAGACTACCGAGCCTTGGCCGCTTTGCGTTACAGGATCCGTCTCTTTCTTTCTGAAGGCGATGAGGCGGCCCGCCGCGGGGGACTGGAACCTCAGCAATACCAGCTCCTGCTCGCATTGCGGGGGCTTCCAGAGGACGCGGAAGCGACTATCTACACGCTTGCGGACCGGTTGTCCCTTAAGCACAACAGCACTGTGGAACTGATCGACCGGATGGAGAAGCGTAAATTTGTGCACCGCACCCGAAGCCGGGACGACGCTCGATGCGTTCTTGTTTCTCTCCTCCCGCGCGGAGAAGAAGCGGTCCAAGAGGTGGCCCGCCAACGGATCACCGAACTGCGCGCGGGCGGAACCGCGCTGGTGGACGCGCTGGAAATGCTTCTTAAGCGGACACCGGAATCGCGAAGAAAGAAGAAAACGCGCGGCGTAACTATTTAGCAAAGGATAAGGCGATCGTGAGTCCAGTTAGCGAAACGGAAAGTCGACGCAGCCCAAGCATCCACTCGCAGGGCCGCAATGAGGAGTTGGGAGACTTCACCACGAATTGGAGAGTTCTTCCAATCTCCGGCTTGGCGATCTTCATTGGCGTTGTGTGCGCGGTGGTCGCACTCCTCTTGCTTCGTCTGATCGGATTGTTCACGAACCTGTTTTATTTTGGCCGTTGGAGCACGGCGATGGTATCGCCGGTCGGCAATCATCTGGGTGTGTTCAGCGTTTTAGTTCCAATCGCAGGCGCGTTGATCATCGGAGTAATGGCGAGATACGGCTCGGAGCGGATCCGGGGCCACGGCATTCCGGAGGCGATCGAATCGATCTTGCTGAACGGAAGCCGCATCGAACCGAAGGTTGCGTTGCTGAAGCCGATTTCTTCGGCGATCTCGATTGGATCGGGTGGTCCGTTCGGCGCCGAAGGCCCGATTATCATGACCGGCGGCGCAGTCGGCTCGATGATTGCGCAGCTGTTTCATCTGACCAGTGCCGAGCGCAAGACGCTGCTGGTAGCGGGCGCTGCGGGAGGAATGTCTGCAACCTTCGCTTCGCCGGTGGCGGCCGTGCTATTGGCGGTGGAGCTGTTGCTGTTCGAATGGAAGCCGCGCAGCCTGATTCCGGTGGCACTTGCCAGCGCGGTGGCGGCGGTTGCGCGCCGGTATCTTCTCGGGTTTGGGCCCCTCTTTCCGGTTCCGGAGCACCCGCTATTCATCGGACCAAAGGGGTTACTGGGATGCGCTCTAGTCGGCCTGCTCGCGGGAGCCTTGTCGGCGCTGCTGACTGTATCCGTGTACGCCGCTGAAGACGCGTTTCAGCGTTTGAAGCATCACTGGATGTGGTGGCCTGCCATCGGCGGCTTGGCGATCGGTTTGGGCGGCCTCATTTTTCCCCAGGCCTTGGGCGTCGGTTACGACACAATCGGCGGATTGCTGCAAGGCAGCGTTACAACCCGCGTGATTCTCGGCGTGCTGATCGTCAAGTGGTTTATCTGGGCGGTATCGCTGGGCTCTGGAACTTCGGGCGGCGTTCTGGCGCCGCTGCTGATGATGGGCGGCGCCCTCGGAGGTCTCGAAGCGATGTTCCTTCCCAATGAAGGCGCGGGCTTCTGGCCGCTGATCAGTATGGGTGCGATTCTTGGAGGAACCATGCGCGCTCCGTTTACGAGCATCATTTTCGCTTTTGAACTGACGCACGATGCCAATGTCTTTTTGCCGCTGTTGGTCGGAAGCGTTATCGCTCATGCTTTCACGGTCCTTACGCTGCGGCGGTCGATCTTAACCGAGAAGGTTGCCCGGAGGGGCTTTCACCTGAGCCGCGAATACGCGGTTGATCCGCTGGAAATTCTCTTTGTGCGCGAAGTTATGCGAACGAAGGTCGCGGTGCTGCCTGCCGCCACCACACTCGGAGCAATTCTGCGCTCACTGCGGACCGACCATCAGGAGCAGCGCCTGCTGCCGGTCGTAAATGTGGAGGGACAGCTCACAGGCGTCGTTACGCGCGGCGATCTTAGCCAGCAGTTGGAGCAACATGGCGATGCGGCTCTGGTAAGGCCGATTGGCGAACTGGTACAAAATGCCGCAGTGGAAGCCTATCCGGACGAACCATTGCGGCTAGTGGTCTATCGGATGGCGGAAAAGGCTTGTACGCGCATGCCCGTGGTGGACCGCGACACGCGGCAATTTCTTGGCCTGGTATCGCTCAATGATTTACTAAAGGCGCGCTCGCGTCATCTGGAGGAAGAACGCCGCCGCGAACGCCACCTGAAATTCGGGTGGCTGAGACTGGGACAGCCGCGTCCGGAAGGATTGCATCCCTCGTGAGTAAGTGCCGCTATGTTTTCCGGAAGGGAAACTCATCCGATCCGGCGCGGGCCACGTTTTTTTCCGCAAACTCGGTCACGCGTTCCAGAGCCGCCTGCAGTTGCCCGTGATAGTCAGCAATCTGCTTATCGTCGGCATCTGAAGTGACGATTGTCCTGTTGCTGACGCGAACCAGGGCTCTTGAAAATGGCTTCGGAATCATGAATTCGTCCCAAGTCTTCAGTACCCATTTGTTGCTGAGGGCGACGTAGAACGCCGCCATCGGAGCGCCGGAAATTTTGGAGAGCCTGACCGGACCCGCCTTGGCGACATACTTCGGGCCACGAGGTCCGTCGATCGTAAACGCTACTGACTCGCCCTGTTCCAACACGCTCTTCATCCCCAGCAATGCTCCCGTCGCACCCCGGCTGCTGGAACCGCGAACGGCAAGGAAGCCCAGTTTCTCGATAATGCGCGCGATGTATTCGCCGTCGAAGCTGCGGCTCACCATCACGGCAATACCGTGTCTCCTCCACATCCATGCTGCTGGGAACACTGCGCGATGCCAGAAAGAATAGATCACGGGCTTTTCGAAAATGGCGTCCGGCGGAGACGGCTCTTCTTCCCATGAGATCGAGTAACGCAGGGTGGGCCCGATCAGGGCGATGGCAAGGTATCCTCCCCAGCTGATGAGCGAAAGCAGCATCTTCTCGCGCAGCGAGAACTCGCGCTTGTCGGACGAAGACTTCGGCGGAGGTTCGGCCGCGACGGGTGAAGAACTCACGCTGGTATTTTAGTCGTGAAAGAGGCTCAGGTGGCGGCTGGGCGGCCGCGGGCGCGGGGAAATCTGAGCATTGCCCTGAAATAAAAAAGGCCGCGTCTCTACGTCCGGGCTCAAAGCTCAGAGCTAGGAGCTAGGAGCTAAGATCTGCTCCCTACGATTCTACGTACGACACGATCCACTCTCTCAACCGCTGGCGACGCTCGTCCTTGACGTCGAAGCGGATCCCCACACTCTTGTTGGGCTTCTTCCAGGATACGTGGCCGCGCAGCCGGATTTGTGGAAGAGTCAGCACTGAGAACGTCACTTCCACCAGTTGACCGGGTTCGAGCTTGGTGGTGCCTTTCATCGACATGCCGCCCGCGCTAATCTCCTGGCTGGTGACCAGAAAGCGGGAGCTGTCGGCGGCAACCACGGTAACGTCGGTCATAACCGGAATGCGAACGTAGCGCCGGAATTCATGCAGCACAAGCGGGCGAGTCGACCGCAGCAATTTCAGAGTGGCGGACCGCTCCAGCGGTTCGTGGAACATGGCATTGATGCAATGTTTCGAGTAGCGCATCGCATCCTGCGCACTGCCGCCGAGGCCGTAGATCACGAGACGACTATTCGACGGCGAACTGCGCGCCAGTTCGATGATGTGGCCAACCGAGCCGCCCAGAGGCAGTACACAAGCATCGAACTTTTGCGTGTGCAGGCGCTGCGAATCGGCGTCCGACACCGGAACAGCCTCGATGCCGAACTGGCGGAAACATTCTGCCAGCAGGCTGGAAGACGGTTCGGGCAAGTTAAACAACGCGGCGCGGGCATTGACTTTTCTCAGGACATGCGCCGCAACGGGAGCTGCAAAAGCAGCGTGGATGGGGGAGGTTGCAAATGAGTTTGTCATGAGTCCGGGGAATGAACTCCCTAAAAGCCCATTCTGACGGGCATTTTGGCGGATGCCTAGGTTTCGAAGGTCGAGGGTGGGCGATGCCATGTGCGTGTGCGGCCATCGGTCTTTTGTACACGCTGATAGCTCCCTTTCGTGCTCTTCCTCCCCTAAAGCCAACGGGTTCCCTCGAGCGAGCGCTTGCGTTCAGGTAAGATGATGGGATTCTTCGGCTTGTTGGCAACGATCCACCATCAACGACCAGCAATGATCACACTGGATGACATTCATTCGGCCTTGCGCCGGATTCGCAAGTCTATTTACCTCTCGCCCTGCGCTCGCTCGGAAACTTTTTCCCAATCGACCGGGAACCAGGTTTACCTGAAGCTCGACAACCTGCAGCGGACAGGCGCTTTCAAGGAGCGTGGCGCGCTCAATAAGCTGCTCTCGCTGAATGCCGAAGAACGCGCCCGCGGAGTGATTGCGGCCTCGGCAGGAAATCATGCTCAGGGAGTCGCGTACCATGCCGGAAAGCTCGGCGTCCGCGCGCAGATTTGCATGCCTCTGACGACTCCATTGATCAAGGTTTCAGCGACGCGCGGATATGGTGCAGATGTGGTCCTGCACGGCGCCAATTACGACGAAGCCTACGAAGAAGCTCTGCGGCGCAGCCAGGCAGAGAGCCTGACACTGGTTCACGCCTTCGACGACGATGTTGTTATCGCCGGCCAGGGGACAATCGGCCTCGAACTGCTGGAGCAGCACCCGGATCTGGAGGCGGTAGTAGTGCCGATCGGCGGTGGGGGCTTGATTGGCGGCATCGCGTGCGCGGTGAAAGAGACGAATACCAAGATACAAGTCTTTGGAGTGCAGCCGTCGCGGCTGCCTTCGATGAAGGTTGCGGTCGCCGAGGGCAAGCCGGTGACGCTGAATGCGGCATCCACTATTGCCGACGGCATCGCCGTACGCCGGGCGGGCGATCGCACGCTTCCCCTGGTGCAGAAATATGTAGACGACATCGTCACGGTGGAAGAAGAAGAAATCGCCAACGCCATTTTGCTGTTGCTCGAGCGCGAGAAGACCCTGGCCGAGGGCGCGGGCGCGGCGGCGATTGCGGCATTAGTCAACCGCAAGCTGCCATTCACCGGAAAGAAAGTCGCGGTGCTGGTATGCGGGGGGAACATTGACGTTACATTGCTCTCGCGCATCATCGAGCGCGGACTGGTTAAAGACGGACGGCTCGTCCGTTTGCGCGTGCATCTCCCGGATTATCCCGGCGCTCTGAACCGGCTCACTTCGATCCTCGCACAGCATCGCGCCAACATCGTGGAAACTGACTACGACCGCGCCTATCACGGAGTGAACCTGGGCGAAACGGCGATCGAAATCACTATGGAGACGCGCGGCCCGGATCACATTGCGGAGATTATCTCGGCGCTGGGCGCGGCGGGTTATGCGCAAGAGCGGGTACTGTGATCGTATGTGGCGGATGCTCTTGTCCGACGCCTTACTGACGCCTTACTGTTGATTTGCTGGTGGTATGAGTTTCTGGGGACGGGCACGCGTCAAATTGCAAATGCAAAATCAAATTCAACAGCGACGGACAGGAGTGTCCGTCCTACACGAATCACTCAAATTGTTTTCTAAACCGCTCTAGTTGATCCTTGATACCTCCAACTTCACGTCTGAGGGCTGCGACTTCTTCCTCCAATTGGGTGAGGCGCTGTCCATCGCCGAAGGTACGATCTGCGGTTGTCGCTGCTGGTTGGTTTGATTCCGGCACCGCCACGTCCCCTGCCATCAAATGCACCCAGCGTGATTCTTTCGTGCCGGGCTGGCGGGGTAGCACCTTAACCAGCGGCGGATCACGTTGCGCCAGCTTTTGCAGGGCTGACTGCACGTCGTCGAGTGCCTCAAAATGATGCATGCGTTCGGTGCGCCCGCGAAGTTCGCCGGGAGTCTGCGGGCCGCGCAACAGCAAGACGCACAGGACGGCAATCTCAGGACGCGTGAAGTTGAAAACTTCCTGCAGCCGGTGCTCATACTTCGTGACGCGGCTGTCGGCGCCGCCGGCGGGTCCTGCCATCCGGCGTTCCTGGAGGGATGTTAGAGCATCGCGAACGTCGTCTTCGACCAACTGCATGACCGGATCGCGGTTCGATTTTTGGTTGCAGGCATTCACCAGCGCGTTCAGCGAAAGGGGATAGTACTCAGGAGTGGTAATGTCCTTTTCGATGAGCGATCCCAGCACGCGGACTTCGTTTTCGGCGAGAGAGAGTTCCATAGATCGGTGTGAACGTTCAGATTGTAAATGTCCGACCGTTTAGACTGTACATATCGCCATGAATCTCCGCCTCACCTCTCTGATTGTGCTCGCGTTGTCCGCACTCCCCTTTGCACAGGTCCCAAAAAAACGAACTGAGCCGTCAGCGAAGTCTGCGGAAACGGCTGAAACGATCTATCGCAACTCTACCTTCGGCTTCCGCTATCGCATCCCCTACGGCTGGGTGGAGCGTACCAAAGAGATGCAGGAAGGCGACGACGCTTCAAAGGGGGAGGTGTTGCTGGCTGCCTTCGAGCGCCCGCCGCAGGCCGCCGGAGAGACTATCAATTCGGCGGTGGTCATTGCTTCCGAAAATGCGGCTGACTATCCGGGACTAAAGAAGGCGGAAGACTATCTGGGACCTTTGACGGAGCTGACGACATCGAAGGGCTTCAGGACCGAGGGAGATCCCGCAGAAGTGGAGATCGACTCGCGGCGATTGGTGCGCGTGGATTTTTCAAGATTGCTGAGCGAAAAACTCACCATGCATCAGTCAACTCTGGTGCTGCTCACGAAGGGCCAAATTATCTCTTTTACGTTCATTGGGGACAGCGCTGATGGGGTAGACGATCTGATCGAAAGACTCGATTTCTCCTCCTCGGGACCGAAAGCAAAGTAGGTTTTGACCGCCCGCTCACAGATCCCGCCGGTCAAGCGAATTTACCAAAAAGGCACCTCCCTAAGGGCAACAAAAAGCGAGGGTTAGGAGACTGGGTCAGTACTCGTCTCAACCCTCTTTTGTGCTAAAATAGAAATATCTCTGGTGAGACCTAACTAGCAGAAATTTCAATAGTTTGAGGTTGCCGGAACACCCTGGTAGCGTCCACCCAGCCGGAGCGCTCGGACCGGCATTTTTCCACGGAGCGGAATGGCCACGAAAGAAGTTCAGACCGAAATTATCGACCCCAAGAATAAGAACGGCAATCACGCCGATTACAACGCCGATTCCATCAAGGTTCTCGGCGGAATGGAAGCGGTGCGCCTGCGCCCGGCGATGTACATCGGCTCGACGGGTGAGATGGGTTTGCATCACCTGGTGTATGAAGTCGTAGACAACTCCGTCGACGAAGCGCTCGCGGGACACGCCGACAAAATTGAAGTCGCCATTCATCTCGACAACTCGATCACGGTGGTCGATAACGGGCGCGGTATTCCGGTCGACAACATGGATATCGATGGCGAAAAAGTCCCCGCTGCGCAAGTTGTAATGACGAAGTTGCACGCGGGCGGCAAGTTCGACAGTTCTTCATACAAAGTTTCCGGCGGATTGCACGGCGTTGGCGTGAGCTGCGTAAATGCGCTTAGCGAGGAACTGGAACTCGAGATCTGGCGCGACGGATTTACGTGGGAACAGACCTATTCGAAGGGCGAGCCGACAAGCAAACTGAAAAAGGCCGGAGCTGCCAAGACGAAAACCGGGACCAAGGTCCACTTTGTCCCGGATAAGACCATTTTCACCGTTACCGAGTACAACTTTGACACGCTTGCGCAACGCCTGCGCGAACTGGCATTCCTGAACAAGGGGCTGCTCATCACGCTAACGGACGAGCGCCAGACTGATTCCAAGACCGGCGAAGCGAAGCGCGCCGAATTCAAGTACAACGGCGGCATCGCCGAGTTCATCAAGCATCTGAACCGCGGCAAGGCCGTGCTGCACGACAAGCCGATCTACATGGAAGCTGATAAAGATCAGGTGCACATAGAGATCGGACTGCAGTACAACGACGGCTATTCGGAATCAGTGTTCAGCTTTGCCAACAACATCAACACGGTTGACGGCGGCACGCATCTCTCCGGTTTCCGGACGTCGCTGACGCGCACCATCAACTATGCCGGCCAGCAGATGGGCCTGTTCAAGGACGTGAAAGAAAACCTGACCGGAGACGACGTCCGCGAAGGGCTGGTCGCTGTGATCAGCGTGAAGTTGCCACAGCCTCAATTTGAGGGACAGACGAAGGGCAAGCTGAACTCCGATATCGCCGGCATTGTGCAGGCTGTGGTCAACGAGCGTCTGGGCGCGTTTTTCGAGCAGAACACTACGGTTTCGCGGAAGATCATCAACAAAGCGATCGACGCTGCACGCGCCCGCGAGGCCGCCCGCAAGGCTCGCGACCTGACGCGCCGGAAAGGCGCGCTCGATGGCGGCGGATTGCCGGGCAAACTTGCCGACTGCTCCGAAAAAGATCCGGCGCGCTGCGAATTGTTTCTGGTGGAGGGTGAGTCCGCCGGTGGAACCGCCAAACAAGGCCGTGATCGCCGTTTTCAGGCGATCCTGCCGCTCAAGGGAAAGATTCTCAACGTCGAGAAGGCACGTTACGACAAGATGCTGGCGCATGAGGAAATCCGGGCCATGATCACGGCGCTCGGTACCGGCATTTCGAAGGAAGACTTCGATCCGACCAAGGTGCGCTACGGCAAGATCATCCTGATGACCGACGCGGACGTTGACGGCTCGCACATCCGGACGCTGCTGCTGACATTCTTCTTCCGGCACATGCAGGAATTGATCAAGCGCAACAACGTGTATATCGCGCAGCCGCCGCTGTTCGGCATCCGCAAGGGCAAATCGCACCAGTACATCAAGGACGAGCGCGAGTTCGTCAAGGTCATGGTGAAAAGGGCTTCCGAAGGCCTGGTAATTCGCTACGGCGAAGGCGCGGCCACTCTCGAGGGCGCTGCGCTGACTAAGTTCATCACCGTACTCAATGAATACCTTGGCTTTTTCGACAAGCTGAACAAACGGCTACGCGAAGAAAAGATAACAGAACTGTTGCCGAAGCTCGATCTCTCGAAGCGCGCGGATTTTGAAGGCGACAAAAATAATCCGTCGAAGAAAATCGAGAAGCTCGAAAAAGAGCTCAAGCGGCTGACAAAAGAACTGAACCTGAAGAGTGTCGATTCGACTTACGACGAAGAGCACAACCTCTGGCAGGTAAAGTTCGTGAACTCGCAGGGAGCGGAGCACGTCATCAACTGGGAACTGGCGTCCACGCCGGAGTGCCGCCAGCTGATCACGAAATTCAAACAGATCGAGCAATACATGGAGCCGCCGTTTGTGATCGAGAGCGTGCCCCGAGCGTCATCCAAGGGCGACGCGGAAGAAGTGGCGGGCGCCGAGGCCGATGCAAGCGAGAAGGTCGAGAAGAAGACAGCCAAGACTCCGGCCCGCCGCGCGAAAGAGACGGAAATCGTCGAGAAGAACAATCCCCGCGAACTGTTTGATTACGTCCTGAACGAAGGCCGCAAAGAATATGCTGTGCAGCGCTACAAAGGTCTCGGCGAGATGACGGCCGAGCAACTCTGGGAGACAACCATGGATCCCGAGCGCCGCACGCTGCTCTCCGTGAAACTCGAGGACATTGCCGAGTGCGAGACCATCTTCACCACTCTCATGGGTGAAGACGTCGAATCGCGGCGGAAGTTCATCGAGGATAATGCGCTCGATGTGAAGAATTTGGATATCTAACCGCCCGTGTAGGGACGGGCCGCATGGTTCTTGTGAAGAGCGCACTGGCCGGACTCTTGGCGTTGATCGCAGCCTTCGTGGTTCTGCTCACGCTGGTAATGCTTGGCCTTTTTAGCTACAGCACGTTCCATCAAGCCGAAGGTTCGGTTGGGTGGGACCCCATCAGCCTGAAGAGTCCGATAACTTTGGTCGTAGCAGTGCTCATCTTCTGCGCAGGCTTCTTCTGGGAGTTTCGTCGGCTCACCAATCATTGACTCGTGGATTGCTCTTAAAGTTATCGTCGAGCAGCGGGCATCACACCCTTTCCCGGAGGCCTACACTCCGGGCTCTCTTCTTCCCCTGCTTCGCGGCCTATCCGTTGTTACTCTGAGTTACCTCTGTGCCTCTGGGTCCTTTCTCGTTGAACGTCCTCCGACGCAAGTTTCTCCCCGATCCCCGTTCTCTGATTAGGCGCTGCAGGTTGCGTCGCTGTGGCCTTACCGGGCTTTGCCCGGTGGACGGGTCAGAGACCCGTCCCTACAACGACCTTTAGGGGGACACAAACATGTTCAAACTTTTCTTCGCGGTGTTCAGCCTTTCGCTTTTTGCCGCTGCGCCGGATGAAGTTCAGCCGGCCTCGATCGATCAGTCGAATTCGCCTGCACTCACGATTTACAACCAAAACTTTTTCGTCGCCCGGGAGCATCTGCCGCTCGATCTGAATGCGGGGGTTAATCATGTGAACTTTGCTGGGATTTCGGCGCACCTTGAACCCGACTCGGTCATCCTGCGCGATCTTACGGGGCGTCCGCTGCAAATTCTCGAGCAGAGTTATCGCAACGATCCCGTCTCGCAGGAGTTACTGTTGTCGTTCTATGAAGGAAAAACGCTCGACTTTGCCGTCGGTAGAAATGCCGACGGCTCGGACATTAGAATGCCGGGAAAAGTCATCCGCAGCGGATACATTCCCATGACCTACATCAACGGATATCCGCAGCAGACCTCCACGCAGCCCATCATCGAGATCAATGGGATACTGCGCTTCGGGCTCCCGGGCGAGCCAAGGTTTCCCGCGCTCTCGAGCGATTCGATCCTCAAGCCGACGCTCAGTTGGGCGCTCTCCACCACACAGGCGGGAAAAACGCAGGCGGAACTTTCGTACGTCTCCGGCGGGATGACCTGGCAATCGGACTACAACCTGGTGGTTGCCGATGGCCCCAGGAATACCGGCATGAACTCTCTCGATCTGGTGGGATGGATCACCATGCGCAACCAGAGCGGCAAGACATTTGAGAATGCGCGCGTCAAGCTAATGGCGGGGGACGTCAGCAAGATCCAGGCTGGGACACTTGCCCGAAACATGTATTTGGCGGAGGACAAGGCGATGCGGGCGGAAGCCGCCGCTCCCGTAGTGCGCGAGAAGTCTTTCGACGAATTCCACCTCTACACACTGGAGCGTCCAGCGACCCTGCGCGACAACGAAACCAAGCAAGTCGAATTCGTGCGAACTGCCGGTATCCAGTCGCAGCGACTCTATGTTTACGACGGAGCCCAGATCGATCAGTATGGCTATTACAACTACGACCAGGTACGTAACGATCCCGGCTATGGCACGGCATCAAACAGCAAAGTGTGGGTGCTGCAGGAATTCAAGAATTCCGATACCAACCATCTCGGCATCGCGCTACCCAAGGGGCGGCTGCGCTTTTACCGTCGTGACAGCGACGGCAGCCTGCAGTTTGTCGGCGAGAACACGATCGACCACACTCCTAAGGACGAGATGATTCGCGTCTACACCGGCAACGCGTTTGACATTGTCGGCGAGCGCAAGCGGACCAACTATCGCGTGGACTCGAATGCCCGCTGGATGGATGAGACTTTCGAAATCCGCGTGCGCAACCACAAGAAAGAAGCGGCGAACGTGCGGGTGGTCGAGCACCTGTATCGCTGGACGAACTGGCAGCTTAGCCAGCAGTCCAGCCAGTTCAAAAAGCGCGATGCGCAGACAATTGAATTTCCGGTGAACGTCGCGCCGGACGGCGAGCAGGTGGTGACGTACACGGTCCATTACTCGTGGTGAAACGGGTAAATCGCGAACTTCGATTGACGATGTCTGTGCGAACCTTCAAGATTGCTTTTGTATTATAATATTCATTGCTATGAAGCTAAAATTGCGTGCTGTCGGAACTTCAACCGGGCTGGTCCTTCCAAAAGAAATGCTCACTCGCATGAGAGTGCGTAAAGACGACCAACTGTTCGCAGTGGAAACCCCTGATGGCTATCTTCTGACACCTTACGATCCAGAAGTTGATCGGCAATTGGAAAAAGGCCGCAAGATGATGGCGAAGTATCGTGAAACCTTTCGGGCTCTTGCGAAGTGAAACAGCCTAACTGGATCGACCCGCGCGCCTTGCTTCTTTTGCATGGAGAAAGCCTGGCAGAGCACGGGGGATCAAAAGGGTTGCGAGATGAAAATGCATTCCACTCTGCGCTTGCCCGGCCACAACATGTCTTCCGCTATAAGCCGGATGCGGGCATGGCACAGTTGGCGGGCGCTTACGGTTTTGGTTTGATTCGCGATCACCCATTCAACGACGGCAATAAACGGGTAGGGTTTCTGGCAATTTTACTTTTTCTTGACCTGAACGGTTTTGAACTCAACGTGGATCAGATCGATGCCATTCAAACGATCATGAATGTGGCGGGCGGAGAACTCAGTGAGACGGAGTTGACGAACTGGATCCGAACTCATCTGCGAAGGGCAAAAGACGAACCTAACCAGCATATTTCACGTCCGGATACAGCCGGTCGAACACCACCCATAAACCCACGATCACAGCGAAGACGAGTAGGCTTCCCTCCGGGCCTACCGAGCCACCCGTAAGCCAGTCAGGACCGTGGAACGATGAGTTGAGCAGATGGCCGGTAATCATGCCGCCACTGTCGGGAACCGAGTAGAAATAGCTTTCGCCCCAGTCCCAAGACATGTGAAAGCCGACTGCCCACCAAAGGTCTCCAGTGCGGCGTAACGTCAGACAGAAAAAGAAACCGATCATGGCTGCAGCGAATAGTCCGTACTTGCTTTCACCAGGATTCGCGCCATGAAGCGCGCCGAAAGCGGCTGACAGGAGAGCGGCCGCGGGCCAGAAAGTGAGGCCCCGCGACAATACCCACTGCGAGTATCCCCGAACCAGGAATTCCTCGAAGAAGCCGGTCAATAGAAAAAATACTGCGTAGTAGGCGGCGAACTTCAGGATCTGTATGCCATGGAGTGCGACTGTTCCGAACTCGAAGGCTCCCGCTCCTCGCAGCGCCAGCATCAAAATGCTGAGCGAGACGATTCCCCACACCGTGCCGACCCAGAAGTTACGGCGGAAGGCATTCTTCGCGGGGAGTCCGAACTCACCGAACGGACGTTTCTCGATACGGGCCATCACCAGGGCAGGGATAATGGCGGAAAGTACGGCTCCGATCTGCGCGACCACACCCCACCACACCGGCCCGCCGCGGCCGCGATGTGCGAAGTGCATGAAGACGGCGAGCAGTGTGAGACAAATTCCGAACATCAGAAGATAGATCAACCAAAACAGGAAAGCCATTCCGATGCGGCGCAGTCGCGATTCTGCTGCAGGAGGAGTGATCACGACGGGCGGCGGAGGTGGAGGCGCAGCTTCGAGTCGTTCCTGAACTACAGGTTCGCCGGGCTGCGGGAGGTTTGTATCCATGATGGTCCCCGACATGGTAAAACACTCGGTCTCCCCTGATGCGGCGATTTTTTCTACCGGCGTCGATTGGCGGCCCGCAGCTTGCGGCGGCGGCATTGCTGGGAGTTTATCTGTTGCAGTGTCTCTGGCTCGTTCGAATACGGACACTGCACATTTCCGGCCCTGATTCCGACCAGGCGGTCCGCATCCAGATGGGATTGCAGCAGTGGAAACACGGGACAGTCGCGGGAACGCCCGAGTCAATACCGTCGGAAACGGCTACCGGCGAGCCTTCCGCCGCACGCTCGGGACAGCTTCGGGTGCGCGATCGCTACGATCAGGATCGCTCGCCATTTTATTACCTTATCGCGGCTGCGCCCTTTCTGATTCGCCCAGCCTCATGGACAACTGGGCTGCCGTTCTGGCATGTGCTCGCAGTGGCTCCGTATTTGTTTTTTGGAGTCATGCTGGGCGGATCGCTCTGGTATGTCGCGCGCCGTCTCTACGGAAATGCCGGCGGGTATATCGCGCTGCTGCTGTATTGCTTCTCTCCCGCAATGATCGCCGGCGTCGCAGGTATGCAAAGTCTGGGAGAGATGGGCGCGGTGTGGGGGGCATTTGGCGCGATATGGACCGCCATTGCGGTCGCCCACACGCTTTACGCTCCCCGAGAAGTGGTGCTGTGGAACTGGCGGCGCATTTTCCTGCTCGGCCTGTCGCTCTCGCTCGCAGCAGGGAACCAGTTTTCCCTAGGAGTTCTCGCGCCCGTGGCCTTGCTGCTGATGCTGTGGGTGGCGCCCGTGCGAAAAGGGGCGGTGGTCGTGATCTGGGGCGCTGCTTGCGGGGTCGCGCTGGTGATCCTGTTCGCTGCCTACTTCTTTCATCAGTCTTTATTTTGGCAGGGGATGATACACGCGCGTTGGCTGGATTTTGAACCGCGCGCGCTCGCAGCTTCGGTCGCTTATCGGCACAATCTCGAGGCGATTTTCCGGGGAAGCCCGTCGCTGATATTGACATTGCCCGTTGCGCTCGTAGTGTTCGCTTCGTGGAAGCGCGCGCGCTATTTCGGCAATATTGCACCGCTGGGGATCGCGCTCATCCTGATTGTTCTGGCGGTGGCCGCGCCCGGTTTTCCAGGAGAGGGCTTCCAACTGACAGCGCTTGTGTTCCTATTCGTTTTCATTGCCGGGGTTTTCGCCGATCTTCTGGAAACACGGAGAGGTTTGCTGGTGATGTCGGCACTCTGTGGACTGCTCATTGCGTCAGCTGCCTGGAACTTGGTGGCGCTGGCGCGGGCCGCGGGACAATAGCTCGACCTACTCTCGTCGCACGCGTTCGAGGCTGCGTACATACATTAATATATTTACCACTCGCGAAGTAATGCCCGTCGAAGGGCGCTAGTGTCCAGCCGCATTTCCAACCTTCAACCCCTGTTAGAATCGATCTATCTCATGGAAGCATCCCGCATCCGAAATTTTGCGATTATTGCGCATATTGACCACGGTAAATCCACTTTGGCTGATCGCCTGTTGGAGTTGACCGGCTCACTGGCGATGCGCGAGATGCAGGAGCAGGTGCTCGACTCCATGGATCTGGAGCGCGAGCGCGGCATCACGATTAAGGCGCATGCGGTGCGGATGCTGTATCCGGCACAGGATGGACAGACTTACCAGCTCAACCTGATCGACACTCCCGGGCACGTCGATTTCTCCTATGAGGTCTCGCGCTCCCTCGCCGCCTGCGAAGGCGCGCTGCTGGTCGTGGACGCCTCGCAAGGAGTGGAAGCGCAGACGCTGGCGAACTCTTATCTGGCCATCAACCACGGGCTGGAAATTGTACCGGTCATCAATAAGATCGACCTCCAGAGCGCTGACATCCCGCGCACCAAAGAGATGATCGAGGGTGCCGTCGGCTTGGACGCATCAGACGCGTTGCTGATCAGCGCCAAGACGGGACAGGGCGTGCCCGATGTTCTGGAGGCGATTGTGAAGCGGGTTCCACCTCCAAAGGGCAAGCCGGAGCGGCATTTGCAGGCTTTGCTTTTTGATTCGTGGTTCGATCCCTACCGGGGCGTGGTGGTGCTCGCGCGCGTTTTTCAGGGACGACTGCACAAGGGTCAAAAGATCCGTCTCTGGTCGAATGGCCAGACTTTTCAAGTGGAGACTCTGGGTGTCCTGACTCCGAAACCAGTCGAGGTCGAAGAGCTGGTGGCGGGCGAAGTCGGATTCATCATCGCGAACATCAAGAACGTTGCTGACACAAAGATTGGCGACACAATCACCGATGACGACCGCGCAGCGATCGAGCCACTTCCCGGGTTTGAAGATATCAAGCCGATGGTGTTCGCGGGACTCTACACGGTCGATGCGCATGAACACACCCGGCTGCGCGAGGCTTTGGAAAAACTTCGGCTGAATGATTCGTCGTTCTTCTTCGAGCCCGAAAGTTCGGTGGCGCTGGGCTTCGGATTCCGCTGCGGATTTCTGGGACTGCTGCACATGGAGATCATCCAGGAGCGGCTGGAGCGCGAGTACAACCTCGAGTTGATCACTACGGCTCCGGGAGTGCGCTATCAGATCACCAAGACGGATGGGGAAAAGATCGAGGTGGACAATCCTTCGCGCTGGCCGGACACGAGCGAGATCGCCAAAGTGGAAGAGCCGGTAATTCTCGCAGTCATCCTGACGAATGAAGAATATGTTGGCGGGATTCTGAAGCTGGTGGAAGAAAAGCGCGGCAAGCAAAAGAGTTTTGAGTATGTCAGTTCGTCGCGGGTGATGTTGCAGTATGAGTTGCCGCTGAATGAAATCGTGCTCGACTTTTACGACCGTTTGAAGTCAGTGTCGCGCGGATACGCTTCGCTCGACTACCACCTGTCGGGGAATTGGGAGTCGCCGATGTCGAAACTCGACATCATGGTGGCGGGCGAGCCGGTGGATGCGCTCTCGACTATCGTGCACCGCGACTTCGCTTACGACCGCGGGAAGGCTCTGGCGGCCAAGATGAAGCAACTGATCCCGCGGCAGATGTTTGAAGTGGCAATCCAGGCCGCGATCGGAGCAAAAATTATCGCCCGCGAGACCGTGCCGGCGATTCGCAAGAACGTGATTGCCAAGTGCTACGGCGGCGACATATCTCGGAAACGGAAGCTCCTGGAGAAGCAAAAAGAGGGCAAGAAGCGCATGAAGCGCATCGGACGCGTCGACATCCCGCAAGAGGCATTCCTGGCGGTGCTAAAGGTCGGTGAAGGCAGCTGAGGTTTCGTGCGGAAACTACTGGTTCTTTGGGGCCTTGCGGCATATACGGTAGTTCCTGTATGTGCAAATCTCACATTTCATGACTAAAGTGCCCGTGTGGCACCCATCTAGTCAACAACCCTCTCGACTGGCGTTAACCATTTTAGAAACACGGTGTTAGATCATTGGGAAAGGATGTTGAGAGGGCCGACCGAGTGGTCGGTTTTAGAGGGCACCCGGCCAATGTCCACGCATCCACAATATTTTCCACAGGTTGAGGGCCCTGAATTTGGCCCGCGGGATGCCTCTTTTGGTCGCTATTCTCCGGGCTCGCTATTGCCATCCGCCAGGTTGGCGAAGCGGGTCGAGTTGTGCAGGAATGCCAAGTCGAAGCGGCCGATGGGACCGTTCCGCTGCTTGGCAATGATAATTTCGGCTCGGCCTTTCAGCGCAGGGTCGTCCTGTTTGTAGATCTCTTCACGGAAGATGAACATCACCAGATCGGCGTCCTGCTCGATCGATCCGGACTCACGGAGGTCGGACAGTTGAGGGCGGTGATCGCCGCCGCGACTTTCGGGGGCGCGGCTTAACTGCGAAAGAGCGAGCACAGGGACTTCGAGTTCTTTGGCGAGCGCTTTCAGTCCACGCGAAATAGATGAAACTTCCTGAGTGCGGTTTTCAAAACGCTTGCTGCCGCCGGACATTAATTGGAGATAGTCGACGACCAGCAGGTCGAGTCTTCCCTGCGACTGCTTCAATCGGCGAGCCTTGGCGCGCATCTCGCTGATCGAGAGGCCCGGAGTGTCGTCGATGTAGAGGTGCGATTGGGCAAGTTCTTCCATGGCGCGGACGACTTTCTGCATGTCGTCGCGCCAGAGCGATCCAGTGCGCATTTTGTGAGCGTCGACAATGGCACGGGAGCAAAGCAGGCGCTGAAGCAGGGCTTCGCTCGACATTTCGAGCGAGAAGATACCAACGACTTTGCCATCGTCGATGGCGGCATTCTCGGCCATGTTCATCGCCAGCGATGTTTTGCCCATCGAGGGCCGGGCCGCAAGGATGACGAGGTCCGATTTCTGGAACCCGCTGGTCATCTCATCAAGTTCGGTGTAGTGCGTGGCGAGTCCGGTGATGCGTTGGCCGCGCTCGAGCAGCTTGTCGACCGATCCGAAGGAGTTGCGAACGATGTCCTGAATACCCTGAAAGCCTTTGCCGATGCGCTTTTCCGAAAGCTGGAAGACGGCAGCTTCGGCGTCGTTGAGAATCTCATCGGCGGAGTCGGCTTGATCAGAGGCTTTGGCGATGGCGGTCGTGGCGACATGGATCAGGCCACGCAGGATTGCTTTGTCGCGGACAATCTTGACGTAGTGTTCGATCGACGGGCGATCAGGCACGCCGTCGAGCAGGCTGGAGACGTAACCTACGTCGCCAATGGCTTGGAGTTCTTTCCGGCGTTCGAGTTCTTCGACGAGAGTGATGATGTCGATCGGACGCGAAGACTCCGCCAGATCCATCATGCGGGAATAGAGGCGACGGTGTGCGTCAATCGAAAAGTCTTCGGGTTTCAGATGCTCGGCGGCATCATTGTAGGCGTGGTTGTCGAGCAGGATCGCCCCGAGGATCGAGCGTTCAGCTTCGACGTTCGCCGGCATCCGGCTGATGGTGGTTTCGAGAGTTGCCACGATGTTTAAGTGAGTGCGTTGCATCGTATCCCGATCACGCCTGTGAACGTATGTTGGCGGAGATGGAAAAGTCGTCCGAAATGGAAATTATTTTCAGGACCTGAACTAACTCAGGCTGGTGTCATTCTTTGGACACCACGAGCGCAGTATGCCAATAAGGCGAACAAAAAGCAAATCTAGAAACTGATGAATTACTCCAGATGCTGGCTCTTTATCGCGCGGCCACACGGGAAGGATATTGCTGTTTGATTCTAAGCGGGCGCTTAGAGCTTGTCGGTATTCGCCTTGTATATTCGCCGGTTCGGCAAATATTCAAGTGGTGTTTCCGCAAAAGATCGTTCAGTGCCGCATTACTCGGTGCTGCAACAGTGCAGCGAATACTGGACGCGCGGGATCGATGCGCGTCCAGTTGTTCCTCAATTCGGTGGGAAATGGCAGTTCCCCGGGTCTGGAGCGTCAATCCGGCCCGGCTGACCCGCCGGAATGAGCCGGATAGCAATGACTTGTGCCTCGACAGTGCCTTCGTTTCGGACGATGTGCACGTGATTGCCGCCCAAGTCAACAAACGTCATCCCCGCTGTGTATACGGTGGGTGTGCAGGAAGGGTCGTGCCCTTGATATTGTGTCACTGATCCTGCGGTGACAATGATCAGGGTGTGGCTGAGATGCGTGTGCCAACCTGTGGTTCCTCCTGGCTGCCAAACATTGGTCAGGACGTATCCGTCCGACAGTCCCTTCGTCTTCTGCCGTGACTTCCAGAAATTCTTCTTTTCCCAATCCGGCGCGTTGCCTGGCAGGATGAATTTGCTAAAGACAGAGAATTCGTCGAACTGGCCCTTGGCGATCGTTGTACTTGTGAATCCGACTGGGTCGGTTGCCAGAGCAGGTGTTGCATGAAAGAGAGCCGTAACCATCATCCCGGCGCTCAACGTGAACCACACCAATTTTCGTCGCATGTCTACCCTCCTGAATTTGCTCGTTCGCATCCCGGGGGAATGGAAACGTGCGGACACAATCGGACACTTTGGTGGGCGCCGTCAAACGGCAATGTGCGGAATTGCGGCCATTTCTCCACGTACCGTCGAATACCGTGCTTTGCCGTCCCCGATTGAACGGGCTTCACCTCCACCGGTGAGACCGCCCGAAGGCCGACTGGATTCGTGGAAGGAAATCGCCGCCTACTTGAGCCGCGATGTGACCACGGTTCAACGCTGGGAGAAGCGCGAGGGGATGCCCGTCCATCGCCACCAGCATGACCGTCTCGGATCCGTTTATGCCTTTAGCGTAGAGCTCGATGCCTGGGTTCGCGGCCGCAGACACCTCGAAGAGGAAGAAAAAGTGCCAGCCACGAAGGCCGTCGATTTAAAACCAGAGAGAGCACCGGGGAGAATATCCGCAACCGCTCGGCCGCTGGTTCTGGCTGGTGTGGTCGTACTCGCATTGGCAGCGGTGGCTTACCTGACGACACGACAGCCCGCGTCAGTTGCGACCCGGCCCACAATCACGTCGTTAGCAGTGTTGCCTCTGAAGAACTTGTCAGGCGATCCAACCCAGGAATATCTCGCCGATGGAATGACCGAGGCGCTCATCGGACGCCTATCCAGTATTCACAAATTGCGCGTCATATCGCGCACGTCTGCAATGCACTTCAAGGACTCGCCGCAATCCCTCCCGGAGATTGCCCGAGCGCTGCACGTCGACGCCCTCGTCGAAGGATCAGTCATCCGGGATGGTAGCAGGATTCGCGTGACGGCCCAGTTGATTCGCGGCGCCACCGACGAGCATTTCTGGTCCGAGACCTACGACCACGAACTTCGAGACGCCCTCACACTGGAAAGTGAAATCGCGCAATCCATCGCTCGAAGAGTCGAGGTCACGGTCACCGGCGAAGAACATGGAAGGCTCACTGCTGCGCGTTCCGTCTCCCCTGAAGTCTATGAGAGCTATCTCAAAGGCGAGTTCACGTTGGACAAGAGCAACACCAGAGCTGACGTCGAGAAAAGCATTAGTTACTACGAGGATGCGATAAAGCGCGACCCAACTTTTGCACCATCTTATGTTGGCCTTGCAGCCGCCTATGACAATCTCGGCACGATTCTATTCGGCGCTCCGCCGAGTGAAACACGACCGAAGGTTATTAGTGCAGCGCGAAAAGCTTTGGACCTTGATCCTGAACTTGGCAAAGCACACGCCTTCCTGGCATTGATGCTGCAGAAAGAGTGGAAGTGGGTCGCAGCCGAGACTGAATTCAGACGCGCCCTCGAATTGAATCCAGGTGACTCTACTGCGCAAACCGGATTCTCTGCATGGCTGATGTGTCAGGGGCGCTTGGACGAGGCGCTCCGTTGGGCTCAGCGAGCCCGCGAGCATGACCCGCTTGCGGTCTCCGGAACTGAAATCGCCGAGGTTCTGTTCCACGCCCACCGCTTCGCCGAGGCCGTCCGCGAGTCGCGCAGCGAGGCGGCCGTTCGACCCGACGATGCCATGGTCCTCTGGGGACTTGGATTCGACCTTATCGCTAATGGCCAGCCCGAAGAAGCAATCTCTATCCTGGAGAAGGCTGTTTCGCTTTCGAACCGTAGTCCTGGCGTTATCGGCGTATTGATCCGAGCGTATGCCCATGCCGGACGGCGCGCTGATGCACTTCGTCTCCTCGAAGAATTGAAGACGCGCCAAACGAAGGGTTATATCCCCGCAGCGGCCTTCATTAATGCTTACCTGGGACTTGACGATAAGGAGCAGGCATTTATCTGGATGGAAAAGGCTTATCAGGAGAAATCAAATATTCTCCAATTCCTTAAAGTACATCCCTATTTCGATCCCCTGCGAGGCGATCCTCGTTTTGCCGACCTGCTCCACCGGGTCGGACTTGACCAGCCACGTTAGCGCAAATCGGCTGGGGCCAAAAGCAAATGCGGCCCGGGCCAGCCACCCGAGCCGCATTGTTGTCGCGAATATTCTGCTTGCCAGCTTTCGCCATTAGCGAAAGGCATCGAGTACAGGCGCTCGCGAGAGCGTGAGTTCTACGATGTCCACTCGAAGTTCGCACTTCGAGGTTGCCAGTTCAGCGCTTCCATCCTGCCATTTAAGGAAGGACTTCTTCGGAGGCCGCAACGCCCGGGCACCAGTTCACTGACGCAAACCGGATTTCCCCCGGTGATTCACCCTCGAGATCACCGTCAACACTGAATCGGGACCGGCAGAGCTTAAGAATGTCCGCGCTCTGTCTGACCAGTACTTTGCGGCAGGATACGAGCGGACGCAACAGCAAAACCGGCCGCGGTTGTGCAGAAACTGTGGAGGCTGGGACTTTCTTGTGGAAAGGGATGGAAAAGCCGGGGCAAATTTCGGGTCGTGAGTCAGGAAACGAATGTCATTCGCAATGTCAACATGATCGGCGGAAATACGGTACGGCGCGGCTATTTCCTCTGGGGTGGGCGCGGTACACTACCTGCGATGATTGCGCACCTTCGCGGAACGTTGCTGGCCAAGCATCCGAATCAGGCGATTGTCGAGACGCACGGCGTTGGCTACGACGTGGTCATCAGCGTGCCGACGTTCTCGGAGCTGCCGGCAGCGGGGGTCGAGGTTGCGCTGCACATCCATACGCACGTGCGAGAAGATGCATTGAGTCTTTACGGGTTCTTGCGGCTCGCGGAAAAACATCTCTTCGAGAAACTACTCACGGTGAGCGGCATCGGGCCGAAGCTGGCGATCACGATCCTGAGCGGCATGCCCGCAGACGAGATGGTGGGCGCGATTCGCGGAAATGACATTGCGCGGCTCACGCGCATCCCGGGCATTGGAAAAAAAACGGCCGAGCGGATGGTACTGGAACTCCGCGACAAGCTTCCGGCGCCGACAGGAGCGGCTGAGGTGAGCCTGGCGGTGGCGAGTCCGATTGAAGAAGATGTGCTCTCGGCGCTGGTGAATCTCGGATATCAGCGGGCGGCGGCCGAGAAGGCATTGCAGGGGGCAACGCGTGGTGGGAAGAGTAAACCGAATTTCGACGGGCTGTTTCGGGAGACGCTGGCGGCGTTATCAAAGTAGAGGGATTCTTCGAACCACCCTACCCGGTCAAGACCTAGGGGCGCAATCTCAGTTTCCGACGAAGCGAAGGTAGAGGTCGCGATCTTCGCGGCAGCTTTCGGCCATCTCTTTAACTTTTTGCCAGGCTTTGGTTTGGGATTCATCGCGGGCGCGCTCTTTTACGCGATTCCACTCGGCAAGAAAAATGGACATCTGCTGGTGATTGAAGACGGTCTTGCCGAAGGGATCGATACCGCTGAGCAACGGGAGAGTCTCTTCCGCGTTGGCGGGCACGATTCCGTGCACCATGACCCACTCGCTGCGCTCGCCAAGATCATCTTCAAGTTTTACGACCAGGGACATATTCACACCCCGAGGCAAGGATAGCCTGATCGCACTGTAACAGCGCCGGTTTCCAAGGTCGTGCCAAACCAAAAGTAATAGGGCGGGAATACCATGCCGTGTGAAAACCCTTGCGCTGTACGCGGAGATAGTGGCGAGCTTACGGGGATGAAATAAGCTTTCCTATCTGGGGTTCAGCCTGAAGGCCACAACATCGCCCCATTCGTCATCTCCGACTTCAGTGGCTTCATAGGCGTAGATCTGTTGGCCGTCTGCCGACCAGAAAGGCTGCACGTAAGATCCGGGAAGCGCACTGATTTGGCGGAGGCCCGTACCGTCGGGGGACATCGCGAAAATCTGGCCGTGATTGGCGGGGCCCAGGCGATTGGACGCAAAAGCGATTTGTTTGCCATCCGGAGACCAGATGGGCCAGCCATCAAAGGCGGCGTTGTTGGTGAGGATTCGCTCGTTCGATCCATCGGCATTGGCAACCGCGATCTCCGAATTCCGGGTGGCCTCACCGAGGTCCCAATTCATTCCGGGAGTATTGGTCACTTTACGGTAAACCATTCTTGTCGCATCGGGCGACAGGAACGCGTAGGTGCAAACAGTGTTGCAGTGAGTGAGCTGGCGGAGATCAGAGCCGTCGAGGGCAATAGTGAAGATGTCGTCCTGCTCGCGATCGGGATTGGCGCGATCGGCCGGAGGCGTGGAGCGCGACGAGTTGAAGACGATGCGGCGGCCGTCCGGTGACCAATGGGGATGCGAGTTATCGACGCCGTCACTGGTCAAGCGACGCTGGGCGGAACCGTCGGCCGACATTACATAGACGTTCGACTGGCCGTTGCTTCCGTGGGCGAAGGCGATGAGCTTACCGTCGGGCGAGTAGGAGGGACCGTAGCTAGGGTCGGGCATACTGGTAAGTTGCCGCACCTCGGCGCCGTCGGCCTTCATGGAATAGACCTGGAAGACGCCGGTACGGTTCGATTGAAAGAGGAGTTTAGTGCCATCGGGCGAAGGGGCCGGATAAGAGTTCACAATTTTGGTCAGGCGCCTTGGCCCCGGGTTTCCAGCAACTGGAAGATTCCCCTGGGCGTAGCACAAGGGATTTAACACGGTGACGGCTAGCGCCAACGCCGCACTCAAAGCCGCGGAGTTCCATTGTCTCGCCATGGGTTGATCCTCAACCCCAGTATGACGAGGACGTCAGCGGAATGTAAGCGGCGAGGTCAATTTCAGAAGGCGTGCCCGCGACCGGGCTCGGCTGGCGGGCACGCTAAATCTGAAATCTAAGTTTTCAAGTGCTGGAAATGGTATTGCAGGATCTTCGCTGCCAGGGCCGGGCTGACACCCGATCCGGGCGCTGCTATCGTGCGAACCACTTCTCCGCGGCACACGACTTCAGTCGCTGCTAGTCCGGCGATTTCTGCCGGCAACACCAAGTTGATCTCCAGTTGGGCATTGGGCTGGAGAACTTCTTCACCTTGGAAAAGTAGCCCCGAGCGGCTTATGTTTTCGGTGGTGCCCTGGAGCCAGCGCTGCTCTCCCAGCAGGCGGTACCGAAGCGGGAGATGCAGGTTGAACCGGCGGGCGCGGAATGGCGGAATCTTCTTTCCGGTAAGAACGGCAGCGGTGCTTCGAGATGGCATAACGGCCTCCAGGGGAGTTGGCTCGGAGTCCAGTACTTCACGAACTTTGTCTTTAAGAGCGGGAAGGCTGAACGGTTTCTGTAGCAAGTTGATGCCGGCATCGAGCATGCCATTGTGACCAATCGCATTCTCGGTGTAGCCCGACATATAGAGCACCCGG
>QIAJ01000174.1 GCA_003225495.1 Acidobacteriota bacterium | reverse complement strand
CCTTTCCATCTTTCAATCCGCCGTTCCACACCGCGCTGGCTTTACGTTGCATTCCCAATCTCCTCTCAAGATGACCGATTAAGACTTCAGACATTGTAAAAGGGCTTGGGATTTTCGGCATTCGAGACCGGCAGTTCTCAGTTCGCGGGCAGTCGCCTCCCGGCAAGCGGACACGGTTACTACCGCCCCGTCCGGGGTAATCTTTCCAGCCTGATTTCGGCCTTCTACACTTTGCCTGTGGGAACCAACCCCGATCGACGGATGGAGCAGGCTGCAAGCCGGCCGGAAATCGACCCGCTTGCTCCCGAGAAAGCCGTCTCCCGACGCTGGTTTGCCATCATGGCGATCGCGGCGGGCATGCTGATGGGTGCGCTCTTCATGGGCACGGGAGGTGCGCGGGCCGCGTGGCAGGAGATTGCTCAACTACTGACCCTGCAAGGAAAACCGGAGCCGGCCTCAGCCAGTGTGCTCTCGGAACATGAAACCGAAAACCTGGATCGGATGTCGCCGCAGAATCAGGCGCAGTTGCTGTTGGAACGTTCTATCAACCATTATCAGGGAGCGAACGATCAGATCGCGCAGCGCGTCGATCGCTGGCGAGGCAAAATCAAGCTCGATCCAAAATTGAACTCGCTATTCATGACTGCGCTCAACTCTGACGACCTTCGCGTGCGAGCTGCCGCCATCGAGATCGATCTTGCCTACCGGAACGTGGAGAAGACCCCGGCTGCTGTGGATCGCATGGAACAGGACGCGCGTTCCGGTGAGCAGGGACCGCGCACCAACGCGCTATGGGATATCGCTCTGCTTGGCAATCGCGGGATTGAGCCGGAGCGGTCCGCGCAGATTCTGCTTGCATCCGTGCACGACCAGAACGTGAACATCCGTCACTGGGCCGTTGAGGGATTAGCCTACCTGGGCACCGACGAAACCATCGCGCCGCTTCTGCAGGCTTTTCACGACGACCCATCACCGATGATCCGCGAGCGGGCGGCATGCGGGCTGGCGCAATCCGGCATGCTGAGCGAGAAACAGCGCCGCAGCGCGGTCCCTCAGATGCTGGATTTCGCGGAAGATGCGTCTCTGGATCCCGACACACGCAAGTGGGTCTTCCACGCGCTGCGCGATATCACAGGACAAAATCTTCCCCACGATCCCGCCGCGTGGAGAAACTGGTACAACTCCAACGATGGACACTGGGTTCCGGTGACGCGAGACAGCCAGTAGCAGTGGCGTCCCTTCAGTAAAAATCGGAACAGCTCAGGTAGAAGCCACATTTCTTGCAGATAACCCTGCAGCGGTGTCCGGAGAGCGCGGCCGAACAGTTTGGGCAGAAGGCAGAGGCATCGGCCGGCGGATTCGTGGGCGCAACGGGAGCCTCACGTCGTGGCTGCTGCGGGGGAATCGGGGAAGTCGAACTCATAGCCAGTCTTTTTAGCATAGGGGCGCGGCAGGAGGAAAGTGCGGAGATGGTGCGAGGCTTCGGGCATGCGTGAGCGCTGGTGTCGGTCAACGGTCATCAGGTTGCGGGGATGCGTGTCCTAGACAACAACACTCCGAAGTCTTACTGTCTAGCGAGGGCGCGGTACCCAAGTGGTAAGGGAGAGGTCTGCAAAACCTTTATGCGTCGGTTCGAATCCGACCCGCGCCTCCAGTTCGAAATCCGTATGGACAGGCGCTACTTACCATGAACCAGCATGCATTCCGATTGAGATCTAGCACCAACAATCACGCGGGTCAGGAGAATCAAACGGTCTTGTTTATTGCGGAGTAGAAACGAATCCGACTTCCGCCTATTGGGTCACGCTTCCGTAAAAACCATGCAAATCTGTTCCGGTGGCGTAATACCCAACAACTTGCCGTGAGTTGTTGATGCCCGTCACTTCCATGTCTGGACTGTGTTGGATGTTAAATCCGAAAAATGTGTTCGTGTCTTTGAAGTAAACAAATCCCTCCTGCTGCCCGTCCGGAGTGGGTCCCCACGCTCCTGAAAGATCGCCATTGTCGTTGATCCCGCCCAATACCGTAGAGGAAGCGCCCGGATAATAAACCTTCTGCACAACAACCCAGCCTCTCCTGGTCTTGGCTTTGACAATGCCGTGACAACGAGCACCGCAGATGTTTGCTGCAATCGTCTCGGACTGGTTGATCCCGACCGCACTCCGGGCGGTGCCGAGAGTCTTGAAGACGCCGTTGCGGTAAGCAAAGCCAAACTGTTTGCCTAGTTGATAGTCGCCCACCAGGTCGTCGAGACTGTTGACGCCCATCAAGGCAGTCAGCGTCGATCCCGGATAGCTCAGGTAAGTGAAGCTGCCATTCTGATAGATGAACCCCTGGGCGGATCCAGTGGGGTTGCACCAACCGACAATTACTCCGTTGTCGTTAATACCCTGAGCGATGGTGAAACTGGCATGCGGGCAGGCGATCGTCTGGAAGTTACCGTTTGAGTACAGAAACCCCGACTGTATACCGTTTGAGACAAAACTCCCTGCGATCTGCCCTTGGTTATTGATCCCCAACGCGACCGTATATGAGCTTCCGGGGACTTGTAGAGACGTGTATTGGAAACTCTGAGAAAAGGCGCTGCACGAAAGCACTAGCAGGATAATGAAACGACAATACTGCGAGGTCAATGGCATGGCGGGCTCCGCGATGCAGAGCGTCCCTGGAGAGACGCGCGCGTGCAACTAGCCTACATCGACGGTCCAGTGAAGTGCAATTCCTACTGTAGAAATAGCTTTCCCGGCAAGCTTCACATACAGCCCACTTAGTAGGGGTGCCATAAACTGGCGATACATTCAGAATCCAAAGAGGAATGTTGTGCTAGGTTGTGCTCGCGATGCTAGCTTTGGCGCCTACCGCGCTCCATGCTTCGTTCGATCAGCAGCGACTTCCCTAAACAGCGACAAATTCGAACGCAAGACAATCGCTGGATTGAGGTAGTTGGTGGGCGGGATCGCGGCCTTCTCCAGAAGATGATCGAGGACGATTCTTACGGCGTCGCGGCCCTGGCGATAGGGATCCTGGTAGACCGAGGCGCCGATTGTTCCGTTTTCGATGAACGGGACCATTTGCTGAAAGAGATCGGTGGTGATCAGGCGAAGGGGCCGGCTGCGTCGATGTTCGCGGACGGCGCGGCATACGGGAAGACAGTTGACGGTGTTCACGTAGATGCCACAGATATTTTTTTCACGCGCGAGGAGGTCGCACGTTTTTCGATAACCTTCTTCTTCTGACTCGTGGGCTTCGAGGACGGCGAGTACCCGGCCTCCGGAGGCATACGCTTTGAAGCCCGCCTGAAACCCTTCCATCTTCTTGCGGTGATCCTCGGTTGCCAGCATGCCGGTGATGACGGCCACCTCGGCTTGGGGTGGGACGAATTTTGCCATGAGTTCGGCCGCCAGACGGCCGTTCAGTTCGGGATTTACGCACACTACCGTCGAGCGGCGGCTGAGAGGAGCATCGGTCGAGACGCAGACGACCCGGACGCCGCTGGCTTCGGCTTTGTCGATGAGAGGAGCAACTACTCTTGGGTTTCCGGGCACGACGACGAGCGCTGAGAGTTTATCGCGAAGCAAAGACGTGAGCTGTTGCTTTTCGTTTTCTCCGAGCTTGGGCACGGGACGATAGATGAATTCGATTCCGAGAGTCTCGCCACGACGTGCTTCATCTTTAATGCCGGAGCGCATCTGGTCATAAAAGAAGTGAATTTCTTCAGGGATACAGACGCCGACGCGCAAGGTCGAGCGCCGCACAGAAAGCGCGCGGGCGACGGCATTGGGGGTGTAGCCGATTTTTCTTGCTATGCGCAGCACCTGCTCGCGGGTCTTCTGGCTGATGCCAGGACGTCCGTGCAGAGCGCGATCCACGGTGCCAATTGAGACCTTAGCGAGACGTGCAATGTCGTGGATACCGACAGGTTTCAATGTGCTTCCTTGCGCGTGTAGGACG